>JBEKXO010000120.1:0-13484 GCA_049511995.1 Terriglobales bacterium | reverse complement strand
GCCTTTCGAGCGTGAGTAAGTCAAGACTTCCGTGTTCAACAGAATGTCAGTTCCGGCGGAAGTGTGGCGTCCCACTGGGCCCGCTGCCACCGACCCCTCACCCGTCATTTCAAACTTGCTGGAAAGCAGATGCTGCAAACCACGGTCGTTCATCACCAGCATGACCAAGTCCACACCTTCGACTCCGATCTGCAATCCCCAACTCCCACCGCCAACCGAGATGAATGCGGGAGCGCTCCAACCGTCCGCCGTACGGCAGGTGGCGACGCCGCGTCCGTGCTTGGCGCCGAAGATGAAGCCACCTTTGATCATGTTTGGCACAACCACGACGCACTTTGCGCCATTCAATACTTCCTCGGGAATCCCTTTGTCGGGCGTCGACATGATCGACTGAAGAACGTCTACGGATTTTTGCATGCGATCGACCGTGTCTTCGCGATCCGAGCCTGCGAACGCGAAAGTTCCAGCCAAGCCGATCAAACTCATCAAAAACAACGACATTATTTTTTTCATGAATTGTTCCTTTCAGTATCTGCGGACCTAAGAGGGGAAGACTCCAGATGGGCTGCTTAGCTCAGATGACCTGAAAGAGAGAGAAGAAGTGCTCATCTCAAAATCAATGTTCGCATAGCGGGCGGAGGATATCTGGTCTGCATTGCTCACTTTTCCCCGAGTGCGTACTTACCCGTTAGTGAGCAATCCGGCACAGAATAAATGGCCGGAAGATGTCACTGTCACACTGGCAAAGGGAAAGAGCTAAAGGTGAACTGATAATGGAACGCGTTCTTCGCCAATTGCGCGATCATTTTCGTAGACGGCTCGCCTCAACCAGGGCATCCGTGTCAAGGATGTTTGCGGCTGTGACACCACCCGTCCGCGGTTTTGCGTCGCAAAGAATGTGCCCCTTTTGCGGACTTATTACGTCACGCTCAAAGACTTCCTGCCTGGAGTGCGGCAAGTCGCTGGCTCCGGCAACAAGATAGTGAATTTTCAGGGATAGCTCATTTTCGGCGACCCTTTAAATGAGAAAAAGGAGATCAATATGCTTTGGACAATTTTCGTTGTGCTTCTGATTCTGTGGTTGCTGGGTTTTAGCCTCCATATCGCGGGCGGCCTGATTCACCTGCTGCTGGTAGTTGCGCTGGTCGTACTGGTGATTAATCTGTTCAGCGGCCGGCGCGTCGCGTAGGGCGGTTTCTATACTGAACGACGAGCTCTCCAGAAGCACAAGAGGCTAAGGGTCAAGTGACGCCCCCTCAGCCGCGCGAACGCGCTCCGCCTATACTCAGCGCAATCCCGCCGGCGATCAAGACAGCGCTGATGACCGGAGAGACACGCGCGCTGTGAGTGGTTTGCACGCCGAGGTTCGCGTTGCCGATCTTAACGCCCTCAGTCTGAGTCTGGGGGATGGGAACGACCAGAGAGACAACGCCGAGTACAACCAGAATGAGGCCGAGATACAGCAAAATCTTCATTTCGAGTCCTTTTTTAACGATGAGAAATGTGCGGCGAAATGCAACTAGTCGTGCAGCACCACGCCGAGCAGCGAGCTGTGCACTTGCAACCCTCCGTCAGGGCCGCCGGAGTAGTCGACAAAGCCCAGCTTCCTGAACCGGTTCATAAAAAAGCTCACGCGCGAGCGGGTAGTTCCGACCATCTCCGCCAGGCTTTCCTGGCTGATCTTGGGAATCACCGCTTCTGGCACGCCTTCTTTGCCAAAATGAGCCAGCAGGAGGAGGATTCGAGCCAGTCGCTTTTCGCTGGAGTTAAACAACTGGTCGACGAGATCTTCTTCGTAACGGACATTCCGCGCCAGCAAATATGCCACAAACATTTCAGAAAGCGCCGGCTCGCGATGCAGCGCGTCCATCATCACCTTCTTGTCGATGCGCTGAATTTCACAATCAGTCATGGCGGCGGCCGATCCCATGCGAAGCGCCTGCCCGGCGAGCGAGCCTTCGCCAAAAAAATCGCCGCCTGACAACAGGCCGATCGTCGCTTCGCGCCCTGTCTTGGAGACGACGGTAAGCTTCACTTTGCCCTTTTGTATATAGAAGACCGAGTCCGCCTTGTCGCCCTGGGCAAAGATTCCTTGCTTCTTGGTAAAAGTTAGATTCTTTTGACCGTCGCCTATCGTGGCCAGAAAAATCTTGGGATCGAACCCGCGAATTTTCTTCTTAGCTAACGGAGGGGTGCCCATCAAGGCAATTCTACCGCCGAAAGCATGTTTTTACGCGAGAATTGTCGTCGTGTCAGCCGCGAGGCTGGAAGTGACGACGTTGCTAGTAAACCCAATGTTTGAGGTCTCTTAGGCCATCATTCCGGCGCGCCAGCTAAAGCCCCAAAAAGCGTTGGTGCTCAGAGATTGATCTCTCCATCCCGTATCCGTTGCCAGATTTCTCGCGAGAAGGGAGCATCTTTCTCAGTTTTCGCGTGGTGAAGAGAACTGGCCGGCTCGCGGAGGTTCGCTCGTTTCGCCACGCCATGACGCCGCTGGTCATCCGGCCTCTGAGCACTGAGCCATGCCTCGCGGCGCTGGGCGGGCTTCACATTGAGTACGAAATGAACCGTCGCCCACAGGAAGTGAGCTCCGTCGGACTTGGCCACGAGCGCATCCACGGAATGTAACGCAACGGACGGTATTTCCAGGTGGTCGACCAGCATCACAATCGGTACCTCTGGCCGCGCCTGCTTGATCTCATCGGCGATGGCGGTACCCTGCACGTGGGATAGATGATGCTCGAGCACAACTGCATCCACCGGCCGCGACATGAAAAGACGCAGACCGTCGCAACCATTGGTCGCGGTTTCCAGTTCATATCCGTTCTCTTTCAACACGCTGAGTTGAGTCGGATCTCGGTGTATACACAGTAGGGTGCCGTTGGTGACCATCGAGCGAATGTACAAAAGAGGCTTGCAGGATACTGTTCACAATTGCACACTTCGACGAACCCTCGACCGGCCAATCCCATGTTTTTCAAGGAGCCTCATCATTAGGTTGGAAGGTCACATAACCCGCCAAGACTCCCTTTTGCTCAAAACTGTGCAATTTTGAACAGACGGGCCAGAATGGCAGTTATAACCTATGGTGATAGGTCGCTAAGTCACGGATGCGAAGAAGCCATGCGGACCCTTCCCCGGGCCGTATTGTTCTTCTCTGGTGGCGCGGCAGCAACAAGTCGCGCCACATCTTTCTGACTGTTCAGTTTTCTAACCGTTCAGTGGACTGTCGCCGCGATATAAATGAAGCGCCGAAATGACGACCCCTGCCCTCAAGGCCTTTTGTAAACCACTCCACCCTTCATCACAAACTCCACCTTCTCCATCACAGAAACATCCGCCAGCGGATCGCCGGGCACGGCCACGATATCGGCGAACTTTCCGGCCTCAATTGTCCCCAATTCCTTTTGCGTCCCCAGCAATTCCGCAGCACTTGATGTAGCGGCGCGAATGGCCTGTGCCGGCGTCATTCCGAACTTTACCATCGACGAAAATTCCTTTGCCGGATTGATCTTCCAGTCAAACCCTCCCGCGTCGGTTCCAAAGGCAATCTTCACACCGGCCTTCATTGCGCGCCGAAACGTGTCTTCATGAATCGCGATCATCTTCACCCACACCGGAGCCCCCGTCGCCGCACGTCCCTGCGCCACGTATTCGCCAACGTAAATGGTCGGTACATAAAAAATTCCTCGCGCCGCCATGGTTTTTAAATCCGCATCGGTGATGTAGTTGCCATGCTCAATCGAATCGACTCCCGCTTCGACCGAGTTATGGACTCCGTTAAGCGCCATGGCATGCGAAGCAACCTTGCGCCGCTCGCGATGCGCCTCATCGACAATCGCCCGCAGTTCATCCATCGTAAAGGTCGGAATGTCGTCGAGTACGCCGTCTTCCCGCACCCAGTACGACCGGTCGCTATAAACTTTGATCCAATCAGCGCCGTGACTGATCTGCTCGCGCACTGCCTGTCGCGCATTATCGGCGCCGTCGACCAATTGCACCCCGTGCGGCACTGGAACATTAGGCGCATATCCCTGCAGCGGATATGCTCCCGTAACATCCATCGCGCGGGTTGCAACTTGCATGCGTGGCCCGGGAATAATCCCGTTGTTGATCGCCTTCTTCACGTCGGCATCCGCGTAGCCCGCGCCCTCGGTTTCCACGTCGCGGATCGAAGTGAACCCGTACTCCAGCGCACGCCGCGCATTCACCGTCGCCAGAATCGTCCGATATTCCGGCGATTGCTTCAACAGTTGCTCGTCATAATCGGCCGCAGTGATGTCTCCCTGGAGCAGTACGTGAGTGTGCGTATCCATCAGCCCGGGGAGACAGGTAGACCGCGATAGATCGATCACCTCTACTCCGGCGGGAGCGGTCGCGCCGACGTCCTTGATCTTGCCGTCTTCGACGACGATCACGACATTCTTGCGCAGCGACTCTCCCCGTCCGTCGAAAACATTTCCGCACTTCAGCGCGACCGGTGTTGGCGCAGATGTCGCGATGGACGTCTGCGCCATGCAACCGCCGGCGGTCGCAGCCATCAAACAGAGCGCCGCAATGCTTCGCCTCATGATTCCTCCACTGGTGTGCACTCGATGGATTACGTTATTTATTGTCCTTGTCTTTATCTTTGTCCTTACTCTTGCTATCTTCCGCCGGCTCGACCGAACCCGGCATGACTTTGAGCGGAGCCGAGCGTTGATCGTCGAGTTCAGGATGCGGCAACGGTTTGCGCGGCAGCATCTGATCGCGCATCGCCGTGTTGTATACGAAAATTGCCTCAACCGTCGCCGCCTGTGCCAAGTCACCCGGCTGCAATCGTTCGTAAGTGTCCATGTTGGAATGATGCGTCCGCGAGCCGTAATCCAATCGATCCTGAATGAATTGGAAGCCGGGAATTCCGACTGCATCGAACGATTCGTGATCAGTACCGCCGGTGTTTCGGGTCGTAATGGTGGTTACGCCGAGATCTTTCAGCGGGGCCATCCATTGCGCAAAAATCGGAGCCTCCGCCGCATTCTGCTGCAGATAAATTCCTAAAATTTTACCCGTGCCATTATCCACGTTGAAATACCCGGAAATTTTCGCCTGCTCCGGCTTGAGCTCAATGGGACCGCCCGCTTTGCGCATCCATTCCGGCTTCTCGAGTTCCTCGGGAGCAGTCGAAAGCGGCGCGTAACCGAAATGCTGTTTCACATAACCGGCCGATCCAAACAATCCCTGCTCTTCACCCGTCCATAGGCCGATACGAATCGTGCGCCGCGGCTTGACTTGCAGCACGTTGAGAATTCGTATCACTTCCATCGCCACCACTGTGCCCGCGCCGTTGTCGGTCGCGCCTGTCCCCGCGATCCACGAATCGAGATGGCCTCCGACCATCACCACTTCGTCTTTCAGCTTGGGATCGGTGCCGGGAATCTCGGCTATGGTATCGAAGCCATGCTCATGGTCGCCAAGAAACTTCGCGTCGATATTCATCTCAATGTTGACCGGCACATTGGCCTTCAGGAGGCGATAGACGCGCCCGTAGTTTTCGATTGCGGTCACCGCCACGGGAACAGGATCGATATCGTCGCGTAGGTAAGAAGTTTTGGTCAAAAATGAGCCATTATCGTCGAAGATCGTGCCGCCCGACCCGCCACCGTTCTGGCCATCGCGGCTCGGGAGAAGAACGGCTAGAACGTGCTCCGAAGCCAGAAACTTCGCCGTTTTCTCGCGAAGCTGCCGACGCTTTAAGTAATCCGGCATTCTTTCCGAAAAAGGTTTGGGCTTCTCCAGCGGAAAATCTTCAACCTTAGCCAGATCCTTCTCATCCATGCGCGTGAAAAGCGGCTTATCGACCGGATTCACTTCGCGCATCTCGCCCAGGAGGACAATTTTCCCCGACAGCTTGCCTTTATACCGATCGAAATCCTTTTCGTCCTTGATATCAACCCAAGTCGCCTGCCCATTGACGGCGCCATTCGTAGATGGCGACCATGGCGCGGCCTGCGCGATGAAAACAGCAGCGTCGGGCGAGGTCATCCGCACCCACGTGTTGAGCTGCTGCCAGCCCATGCCAAATTCGCCCCAGTCCTCGAGATGGGCATTGCTGCAGCCCATCGCCGTCAGCTGGTCGCGCGTCCATTCGTTGGCTTTCTTCACATTGGGCGAACCGGTCAGGCGAGGACCAATGCCATCCGCCAATGCCGAAGCGTATTCCATGACGTGGGAATGCGTGAGGCCTTCGTCGCGAATGCGCTGGTACATGGCGTAGTCGATAATTTCTGTGGCCGGCTGAGGCTGTGCATACGAAGGCCTGTCATTGTCGGCAGATGCTGACGTTTTCTTATTCTTGTCGGCGGCAGAGATGGATAGCGGCAAAACAAAGCACAGCAGAAAGGCAATTCTGATTTTGAAAGTTGCTTGGAAGCGCATCGATTCGGTTTCCCCCGTAAAAAAGTTCCCCAGAAGAGTAGCAGATATGCCCATTTTTCAGTGGCGCTCTACTGCAATCTCTTATGTGGAATGGGAGCCGGCCCGATTCGTCGCGGGTTCTCAGCGATGAAATCGGCAAGGAGAGCCTGCGCAAACCTTTTGCCGGCCCATGACATCCTAACCTCTCCTGAAGGAGTCCTACGTGCCAGGGATCAAATCTCTCCATCTCACCAAAACGCTCGCACTGCTGGCGATGAGTGCATTGGCCGCGCTTCAACTAGGGTGCCAGGGCACGACAGCCGGAGTTCAGACGGCGGTTCCGGCGGGTCAACCTCTTTTCGCTCACGTCGTCTTGGTAGTGGAGGAGAATCACAGTTACTCCGAGGTGATCGGCAATGCTTCAATGCCTTATTACAATAGCCTGGCACCGCAATACGGAGTGGCGACGCAGTATTTCGCCAACGCGCATCCATCCATTCCGAACTACCTGATGCTTACCACCGGCCTTATCGAAACCGTGGATGATAATTTTTCTGGAGTCATCAGCGATGACAACGTCGTCCGCGAGTTGATGAAAGCGGGTAAGACCTGGAAATCCTATGCCGAATCTCTTCCGTCGGAAGGATATATGGGTGGCGACACCGGCTTGTACCTGCGGCATCACAACCCGTTCACATATTTATCGGACGTGCAAAACAACGCTGCCGAAGCCGCCAATCTAGTTCCGTTTACGCAGTTCGCGACCGATCTCGCGGAAAACAATCTTCCGCAATATTCTTTCATCGCGCCCAATATTATGGATGACGCTCACAATGGCACCCTGGCGCAAGCCGATGCGTGGCTTCAAACCAACATCGCGCCGCTACTGGCGAATGCGGAGTTTCAGAACAGCGGCTTGCTGATTATTACCTTCGATGAAGGCGATACCTCCGATCTGAATCACGGAGGCGGGCAAGTGGCCACTCTGATCATCAGTTCCGTTGCCAAAAAAGGATTTCAGTCCAAGACCTTCTACCAGCACCAGAGCACGCTGCGGCTCATTCTTGCCAGTTCTGGAGTCGACACTTTTCCCGGCCTCGCCGCCGCCGCCCCTGATATGACCGAGTTTTTTACCGGACACTAGCGGATAGGTCTAAGGCGGGATGATCGATTCAGACCGGCACGTGACTTGCTTTCACTGTTGCTGCTGAGCTTCCATAAACGCGGCTTGCTCAGTTTCATCAAGAAACTGCGACCACTCCTCGTCGGCAGCGAATTCTTCGTCGGGAGGAAGAACAGCCTGCGACGGCGTCACTCGCACCCGCACTTGCAGTTGCGTTTCCGCTTTTCCCTTCATCACGCCCATAGTAGGCGGAACGTCGGCATAATCGCGTCCGATCGCGGTTCGTATATGCTGCGCGCCTGAAATTTCGTTGATGGTCGGATCAAAACCCATCCAGCCAAAACCCGGCAAAAGAGCTTCCACCCACGCGTGCGTCGCGCCGTCACCAGCGCCATTGGCGTTGTCGCTTCCGTGGTAGAGGTATCCGCTTACATAGCGGCAGGGAATTCTGGCATTCCGAACCAGCGCGAGCATGATATGCGCGAAATCCTGGCACACGCCCTGCCGTGATTTCAGCGCATGCTCGATCGGAGAATTCACCGCCGTGCTCTTCTTTACATAACTAAAACTGTGATAAATGCCCGAGTTTATATCCTTGAGGAATGCCAGCGGGCTTCGTCCATTTCTTTCGGAAGCTCCGATCTCTTTGGCTAGGTCCTCGAGTTCGGGCGAGGAACGCGCGAAATAACTGGGCATTAGCATGTCCCAGTAGTCATTTTTTTCGACGAGCTCTTCCAGGTCCTGCCACGCGCTGTACTCCATCACCTCGGGAATCGGCGGCGCAGCGTCAATATTCACCAGCGCGTCGGTGATGATGGTGAGTTGGCCATGACGGGCCGGCAAATCGAAATGATGAACGAGATTTCCGTAGGAATCGGTGTAGCCGAAAATCCGGGCCTGCGGATTCACGGACAATTGGAAGATAAAACAGCGCTGGTTGCCCTCGCTCCGGGGATGCATGCGAACTTCCATCATGCTCTGCCAGATCAATTGGCTGTAGCGATAGCGCGTAAAGTGGCGAATGGCGTAGAACATTTAGTTTTCGAAAGCGACTTCGATCGGATATTCGATATAGACTTCGTGGACCGCCGAATGCAGTTCGCGGCATTGCTCGATAATCCGCGCCAGATATTGGTGCAATCCGGCGATGATTTCGCCCACCTGAACGTAAGCGACCATGGATCGCAAGCGCCCAATCAACCTTTCAACCTTCTCTGTCCGCCGGCTCAAGGAAAGATTGCTGATCGCGGTCAAAGCCTCGTGCATGCGGTCCAGCGAATAGCGCACCGAATACGGAAACTCCGGCTTCAGCAAGAGAAAATTTGCGATGCGATCCGGCTTCAGTTCGGCGGTACACGCCTTGCAATAAGCTTCGAACGCGGCGCAACTGCTCAATAATCCCACCCAATCCAGATCGTCGGCATGTTTATCGGCGGCAAAATAGGCGTCCAGCAGAACGCACAGATTGCAGGCTCGCTCGATATATTTTCCCAGCTGAATAAAATGCCACGCCTCGTCGTGATTCATCGTCGCCCCGGTGATTCCACTGAACCGGTACGAACCTTCGCGCACGAGGCTGACCACGCGCATCGCGCCCGCATCGTCATCGGGCTGCAGCTCAAAACCATTGACCTCATGGAAGAGCCGATTCAAATGCTCCCACATATCCGAGCTGATCGCCTCGCGCACTTGCCGCGCATTTTCGCGAGCGCCGCCGATGCACTTCACAATCGAAAACGCTCCTTCGGGATCGGCGACCAAAAGAAACAGAGCGCGCTGCGGATCGACATTGCCGGCGGCCGCGCCCGGCGCCAGCGAAGAAACGGCACGAAACCAGCGCTCTTCCGTGGAAAATTTTGCGGGATTCAGAATCAGGCCATACGTCGCCTTGAGCACGCGCGAGGCATTGTCCGCCCGCTCAAAATAGCGGCTCATCCAATAAAGACTGTCAGCGACGCGCGAAAGCATGAAACTGGCCCATCCAGTTCTTTTAAATTTCTAAGTTCCTGCAAGATTAGTTCTGCAAAACCCACGTGTCTTTCGACCCGCCGCCTTGTGACGAATTCACCACCAGCGAACCTTTTCGCAATGCGACGCGCGTCAAGCCTCCGGGGACGATTGTGATCTGATCGCCGTAAAGAACATAAGGCCGCAAATCGACGTGACGAGGCTCGATACTTCCGTCGACGAAACACGGCGCTGTCGAAAGATTGATGGTCGGCTGCGCAATATAATTTCGCGGTTGTGCGAGAATTTTTTCTCGAAATTCCGCGCGCTCCTGTGCCGTGCTGTGCGGGCCGATCAGCATGCCGTATCCGCCCGACTCACCGACCGCTTTCACCACGTACTCATCCAGCCTCTGGCAGACATGGTCGCGTTGCCCCGGGTCGGACATCAAGAGAGTTTCGACGCCTTCGAGGATCGGATCCTGGTCAAGATAGTAGCGAATGATCTTCGGCACGTAGGCGTAGATCGCCTTATCGTCGGCAACTCCAGTACCCAGCGCATTCGCAAAAGCCACATTCCCGGCGCGATAAGCATTAAACAGCCCGACCGCGCCCAGCGCCGAGCCATGCTCGAACACCAGAGGATCGAGATAATCGTCATCAATCCGGCGATAAATCACGTCAACCCGTTGCAAACCGAAGGTCGTTCGCATGTAGACGATATTGTCGTGCACCACTAAATCGCGTCCTTCGACGAGTTCGATCCCCATCTGCCGCGCCAGGTACGTATGTTCAAAATAAGCGGAGTTGTAGGCGCCCGGCGTGAGCAGGACAACGGTTGGCTCGGAACGTCCCTCGGGAGCGAGCGACCGCAGCGTCGACAACAGCGCCTGGCTGTAGTGCTCAATCGGCCGCACGCGGCATTTTTGAAACAGACTGGGGAAAATCTGTTTCATAACTCTGCGGCTGGTGAGCATATAAGACACGCCGCTGGGGACGCGCAGATTGTCTTCGAGCACCACAAAATTCCCATCGGGGTTTCGTATCAGGTCGGTGCCCACCACCGTGACGTAAACGTCGCGCGGAACCTTGATACCGCGCATTTCGCGACGGTAATGTTTGCAGGTATAGATAATGCTTCCGGGCACCACTCCGTCGGCGATGATTTTCGCTTCGTGGTAAACATCTTTGAGG
Organism: Terriglobales bacterium; assembly: GCA_049511995.1. Lineage (GTDB taxonomy): Bacteria > Acidobacteriota > Terriglobia > Terriglobales > Acidobacteriaceae > Acidiflorens. Next base: position 2,825 of record JBEKXO010000120.1, on the reverse strand, counting down.
AACAGATTGAGCGCGGTGATCCGCTGCTTCAGCCCGCGCTCGATTTTCTCCCATTCCGCCGCGGTGATGATTCTCGGCAGCAGATCGTGAGGAAAAATCCGCTCGGTGCCCTTGTCATTGCCGTAAACCGTGAAAGTGATTCCTTGATTGAAGAACGACTGGTCCGCCTCTTGTTTGCTGCGCCTCAGTTCATCGGGACCCAGGTTCAAAAGCAGGTTGTGAAGAGGGCGGTAATGTTTGCGGGGATGGTCAACCGCGGAAAACATCTCGTCATAAGCGCCATCGAGTTCGTATCGTTGTACGACCTCCGCGCTCCCACGATCGGAAGTATCCGCCTCAATAATCATATCGCCGCGCTTAACTCTCCGGCAGAATAGCGCAGCAGACGGAGAATCGGTGATGGGAAAAACAGATTCGCGTCATTGAAGAAACAGCGCGATTTGCCCGGCCCCGGTCTATCCTCTGGAGCGCGCGACTTCTATGGTGCGGTCGGCGGGAATTTCGTTGCCTGCAGGCTGGAATTCAATGTCCGGCAGTTGCTCCACCGCCCGTCGCAGGGATTGCTCCCAGCTCGAATGGATCAAATTCAGGTCTCGATCGCCTGCGAAAACCCGCCGGTAGCGTGTAATTTGCAGGCTGTCTTTCTTGTACAAGAGCAGATCGAACGGCGGCCCAACGGTAACATTGGAGCGCATGGTTGCATCGAGCGAAAGTAGAGCATATTTCGCGGCAACTTCCAGGGAAGTTGTGGTTTGAATGCCTCGATCCAAGATCGGCCGACCGTATTTGCATTCGCCCAGTTGTAGATACAAGGAATCTTCGGTCGCCGCCAAAGGATTCCCCTGCGGATAAATCAGGTAAAGATTCGGCTCCTGCCCGCGAACCTGTCCGCCCAGCAGCAGGTGAACATTAAAGCTGAAGGAATCCCGCTCCAGCGAAGCCCGGTCGATATCGGAGACGCGCCGCACGCAGTCGCCGACGATGCGCGCCGCGTCATAGAGTGAATTGGCTTGCGCCAGCCCTCGCCCGGAATCAAAGTCATCGCTCAACAGAGTGATGACCGACTGGCTGATCGACAGGCTTCCGCTGGTCAAAATTACAAATACCCGCTCCCCAGGCTGCACAAACCGAAACATCTTGCGGCAGGTGTTGACCTGATCAAAACCGGCGTTAGTCCTCGAATCCGAGGCCAGTACCAAACCTTCCCGCGTGGCGATTCCCAAACAATATGTCACTTTTCTCCTCTAAATAAACCTACCGAATCATACACCGATTGCCTACGCCAAATTTGTAATCCATCTCAGTAAGAAATAAGGTGGAAGACTCGCCTGTCGTCATGGTAATTTCTGCATCTCATCTGCGCCGCTAGAAGACTTTGCACTCTATGCTGATTCGTCTTGGCTACGACATTCAATTCGAGGTCGCTGGGGAAGTTCCCATCGTCACCCTGCTCAACGTTCACCCCTCGCGAAAGAAAGATTTGCGCGAGGCCGACGAACTGCACACCGATCCGCTAGTTCCTGTCGAGAATTTCGAAGACACATTCGGCAATCATAGTTGCCGCCTTCTGGCCCCCCGCGGCAAGATGCGATTCCAAAATTCCACGCTGATTGAAGACTCTGGAGAACTCGACGCCGTGGACCTCAACGCCGCCGAGGTTCCCATCGATCGGCTTCCGCCGAACGTCCTGCCCTACCTGATGAACAGCCGCTATTGCGAGGTCGATCTGCTCTCCGCCACCGCCTCCGAATTATTTTGGAATGCTCCCCGGGGATGGGGCCGCGTGCAGGCAGTCTGCGGTTGGGTGCACAGCAAAGTCACGTTTGGCTACGAATTTTCCAATCCCGTTCGCACCGCGCTGGGGGTCTATACCGAACGCGTCGGAGTCTGCCGAGACTTTCAGCACCTCGCCATCACCTTCTGCCGCGCCCTCAACATCCCCGCCCGCTACGCCACCGGATACCTAGGCGACATCGGCGTAATCGTTGCTCCCAGCCCCATGGATTTCAGCGCCTGGTTCGAAGTCTTTTTAGGCGACCGCTGGTGGACCTTCGACGCCCGACACAACGCCCGGCGCATCGGACGGGTATTAGTGGCGGCCGGCCGCGACGCCACCGACTGCGCCATCACCACCTCATTCGGAAGCGCCAAGCTGACCACCTTCCAAGTAACAACCGACGAGGTCGTTGCGCTACCGTCCAGTTCGAATTTGCGTTGAAAATCCAGTTCGAATCAGCGTTGAAAGTCTCTTTGATTCCTGCTTTGAAAGGGCCAGTTCGAATGTGCTTTGAAAGGGCACGGCTTCAGCCGTGCCGCAACTGCTGCCAATCGTTGAGCTTTCTAGGCATCCGCCCTAATCAGAGCTGGCTTGATCGCAAAACCCGATACTTACCTCTCCAGCGCCTTCCGATCCCAATTTCCAAGATCAGCCGCCGCCTCATAAGTACTCTGGCAAAACTCCAACAACGCCGAAGTAGGTGACGAAGCCCTCCGCACATCCTCATAGGTCAAAATAAATTCCCCAAGCGACTGATCATAGTGCGCCGCACTCGGCCGCACCGCCGCCTCTTTGAAACCCTGTGGCTCTGGGGCGGCGTAGGAATAAAACGCCGCATCGACTCCGTTTCCGCCGGGCCAAAATCCGACGCTGCTCACTTCGTGCGAATACGCCTCTCGCGTCACTGCGTCCGCGCCCGGACGCTCTGGCGCTCGGCGCCCCGAAAATCGCGTCACCGCCAGATCAAAGCTGCCCCAGAAAAAATGCACCGGGCTTGATTTGCCGATAAATTCCGACCTGAATTGCGTGAACACCGCACCCACCGACA
>JBEKXO010000119.1:0-13500 GCA_049511995.1 Terriglobales bacterium | reverse complement strand
TGAGCTTTATGCAGCGGTGGGCGTCGAAGCGGGCGTCGCGGAATCTGACCGCCGTTTACGACTGTTGCCGCGCGGGGCCTGAGCTGGCCGTTTGGGGATGATCACATTTGGGCTAAGCGAACTATTCGGCGATAATGACTCAGCTTGAAAATTGCTTTTTTTCAGCGGCTAAACAGATTGCTGAAAGAACTCACGCGACGCTCGGCAGCTACCCTCAGCGGCTGAAGCCGTCACTGAAAACAGGGCTTTTATCGCAGCGGTGAACCGCTGCGCCACCCAAAAGCAAGGACAAGTCGAGTTTTTGAGCCTGCGGCACGTCTGAAGCCGTGCCCTTTCAAAACGTGTGAAACTAAGCCGCTACATTTTCGGCTAGCAACAGTCATTCTTGCCCGTTCTCGCGATAGACTTTGCTGATGGACTTCGGCCCGCACAATTCGCTCGCTCGCGCCTCTTCTTCTTATCTGCGTTCGGCAATGCATCAGCCGATTCGGTGGCATGAGTTTGGCGAGGAGGCGTTTGCTGCGGCCCGTGCAGCTAATAAGCCGGTGCTTCTTGATATTGGAGCTGTGTGGTGCCACTGGTGCCATGTGATGGATCGCGAATCTTATGACGATCCCGAGGTGGCGGCGATCGTCAACGAGAATTACATCGCGGTGAAGGTCGATCGCGACGAGCGCCCCGATATTGACAGCCGTTATCAGGTGGCGGTGGCTTCGCTCAGCGGACAGGGCGGATGGCCGCTGACCGCGTTTCTTACTCCGGATGGCAAACCGTTTTATGGCGGCACTTATTTCCCTCCCGCAGATGGTTATGGGCGGCCGAGTTTCAAGCGCGTGTTGCTATCGATTGCCGCGGCTTATCGCGACAAGAACGGTGATGTGATGGAGCAGGCGCAGTTGGTCGAGAGCGCGATTGCGCGAGCGGAGTCTTTATCGGCAGGCGGCGCGAAGGTTTCGGCTAGCGTGATCGACGCGATTCTCGAATCGGCGCGAAAGATGTTTGACGAGGTGAATGGCGGATTTGGAAATGCTCCTAAGTTTCCGCACCCGGCGGCCCTCGATCTGGTGATGGAGCAGTATGCGCGAACTGGATCGAGTAACACTGGATCGAATGACGAAGAGCTGCACACTATTTTTGTCCACACGCTGGAGAAGATGGCGCGGGGCGGCGTTTATGACCAGTTGGCGGGCGGGTTTCATCGGTATTCGGTGGATGAGCGCTGGATCGTGCCGCACTTTGAGAAGATGTGTTACGACAACTCGGAACTGCTGAAGAATTATGTCCATGCTTATCAGGCGACGGGAAACGAGTTCTTTGCGGAGGTGGCGCGCGACATCATCCGCTGGATGGATGAATGGCTAAGCGACCGCGCCCGTGGCGGGTTTTACGCTTCGCAGGACGCTGACTACTCAATGGATGATGACGGTGATTATTTCACATGGACGTTGGAGGAGACGAAGGCGGCGCTGACCGAAGAGGAAGCGACGGCGGCGATTCTTTATTACGACATTCAGGAACGCGGAGACATGCATCACAATCCGGCGAAGAACGTGCTTCACATTGCAAACTCGCTGGAGCAGATTGCGCCGCGGTTGAATATTCCGGAGGAACAGGCGCGAACGCTGCTTGCGGCGGCTGAGAAGAAATTGTATGCGGCCCGCTTGCTGCGGCCAACGCCTTATATCGACGAGACGATCTACGCGGGATGGAATGCGATGTGCGTTTCGGCGTATTTGGAGGCGGCCAAGGTGCTTGATCTGGCGGACGCTCGGCATTTTGCTTTGCGATCGCTTGATCGGCTGATCTCGGAAGGATGGCAAGGCGAGTCAAAAACAACGGCAGCGGGCGAGGGCGCCCGCTCCACACTCAAGCATGTCATTGCCTATTCCGATCCTAAGGCGGAGCGGCGCGAGACTGCTGGCGTGCTCGACGATTATGCGTTCACCGTTATCGCTTGTCTTGATGCTTATGAGGCTACGGCGGATGTGAGTTATTTTCGTTTTGCGCGGTCGCTTGCGGATGCGATGGTGGCGGGATTCTTCGATTCGGCTGAGGGGGGGTTTTTTGATACGCGGGTTGCGGGGGAAGGAGCAGCGGAGGAAAAAATCGCGCTTGGTATTTTGGGAACGCGGCGGAAACCGTTTCAGGATTCACCGACTCCGGCGGGAAATTCGGCAGCGGCGATCGCGCTTCTGCGGCTGCATGGCTATGCGAATGACGGGTCGAATCGCAATGGATCGTATCGCGAGAAGGCCGAGCGTACTCTCGAAATCTATTCGAGGCTCGCAGGTCAGCACGGGATTTTTGCCGCGACTTATGGGCTGGCGGTGGTGCGCTACCTGCAACCGCATACGCAGGTGGTAATTATAGGGAAGGACGCTGTAGCGACCGCGTTGTATCGAGCGGCGGTGCAGAAGCTTGATTTGAATACGGCCGTTTTGCGTTTGGACGCCGACAAGGCGATCGCGCTGAACCTCCCGCCGGCCTTGGCGGCGACGATTCCGAATCTTCCGGCGCTTGGCGGAGGAAAGTCGTTTGCGGTTGTGTGCTCGGGATTCACATGTCGACCGCCGGTTTTCGACGCGGAAGAACTGGAGCGGGTAATCGGGCAACAAGCGCGTTCTGCGGCGTAATTTCTTGCGCGCTCGGTGGAGATCACAATCGAGATTAACACTCTGGGTGTTTTACTCATTTTGTTCATTGCCACCCTGATTCGGTCGGCATTTGGTTTTGGCGAGGCATTGGTGGCAGTTCCGCTGCTCGCCTTCTTTATCCCGCTGAGCGTCGCCGCTCCGCTGGTTGTGCTGGTGTCGATCACCATCGCCAGCATCGTGGTTATACAAGACTGGAAGAAAATTCATCTGCGGAGCACGGCGTGGCTTGTGCTCTCAACCCTCCCGGGCATTCCGCTGGGGGTGCTGCTTCTTACGAGCAGTCACCAGCGGACGGTCAAGGCCGCGCTCGGCGTGATTATTATTTTATTCTCAACTTACTCTCTGGTCGGTCGGGCGCCGCTGGAACTGCGGCGCGACAGTCGCGGATGGCTTCTGGCCTGCGGATTCTGCGCCGGTGTGCTCGGCGGAGCTTATGGAATGAATGGGCCGCCTTTGGCCATTTATGGCGCCATGCGCCGGTGGTCCGCGCAACATTTTCGCGCCACACTACAGGGATATTTTCTGCCGGCTAGCATCATCGGCATGGGCGCCTATTGGCTGGCGGGACTATGGGTTCACGCCGTCACACACTATTATCTCGTCTCGTTGCCGGTCACGCTGGCGGCCGTGTTCCTCGGCAGGGTGATCAATCACCGGCTGCGCGGAGACTCCTTTCTAAAATACATTTACCTCGGCCTGGCTGGCATTGGAACGCTGTTGGTATTGCAGACACTTTTCGGCTGAAGTTCCCGTCTCGCGTTGCCGATGGAATATGTGGCAACCGCCGCCCGCTCATGCTTTCCAACCTGCTTGAAGATCCGAAGCTTTTTCGGCACGTGGTGGAGGATTTGCCCGTAGGCATTTATCTCGTCGACCGCGAACGGCGGATTCGTTTCTGGAACCGGGGAGCGGAAAACCTCACCGGATATCTTTCGCACGAAGTGGTGGGGCATGTCTTGGAGGATGTGGTACAGGCCTGCGACCGCCAAGGCGAGAGCTTTAGCGGCGAGCAGCGGCCGGTAACGGTAACTCTCAATGAGCGGCGGCCGCAACTGGTCACCGCATTCTTCCTGCACAAAGGCGGGCACCGCGTGCCGATGAGCGTTCGCACCCTGCCGATCGTCGAGCGGGGCGGGACGGTTGAGGGCGCGACGGTTCTGTTCGAGGAAGCGTTTGGGTACCAGCAGGGAGCATCGGGTCCGGCGATGTATGGATGCCTTGATGCGGTGACAGGAATTCCTTCACGGCGATTGACCCAGGCAGTGCTCAATGAGTGCATGGCGGGGCTGGAGGGTTCCAACGTGGGGTTTGGCCTGCTAAGAATTCGGGTGTTGGGACTGGAGGAGTTCGGCACCAAGCATGGTCCGCAGTCGGTGCTGCCGTTTCTGCGCACCGCGGCACATACTTTGCGGCACAGCCTGGATGCGGAGAATTTTCTGGGATGTTGGGGAGAGAGTGAGTTTCTGGCGGTGCTTCCTTCAGCGAGTCCAGTGACCGTGGCCACAACCGCGGACACTTTGTGGCATTTGTTGAGCCAGTCTGAGGTTTTATGGTGGGGCGATCGTTTTCTGGTGGAGAGCGAGGTGGCCCACGCAGTGGTGTCGACAGGTGACAACCTGGAAACGGTTCTGCGGGAAATGAAGCCATCGCATTCGAGCAGTCTAGCGAAGGCGGCAATGGCGGGTGCAGGCAAAGGTTCTAGAACCGGGCGAGGATGAAGTTCGATGTTTGCGATTATTGGCATCGTGGTGGTTTTCGGTTGCATCCTGGCGGGCTACCTGATGGAGCATGGCCCGCTCAAAGTGTTGATGCAGCCAGCAGAGCTCATCATCATTGGCGGAGCGGCGCTTGGCACCGTGCTGATCTCGAACCCGATTCACACTCTCAAGCAGATGATCAGCGGGCTGCTGGGGGCTTTTGGATCATCGAAGTATGACCAGAAATGTTATGTCGATTCGTTGAAGATGATGTACGAGCTTCTACAGAAGGCGCGTAAAGAAGGGCTGGTTGCACTGGAGACGGACATCGAAGACCCGGAGAAGAGTCCTCTGTTCTCGAAGTACGAAAATTTCAAGAAAAACCACCACGCTGTAGCGTTCGTCTGCGACACCATGCGCATGGCAGTGAGCGGGGGCGTGGAAGTATTCGACCTGGATCAAATGTTAGAAGCGGATATGGACGTCCATCATCACGAGGCTACACAGCCTTCGTCGAGTTTGACTACTATGGCGGACTCGCTGCCAGGCCTGGGCATTGTGGCGGCGGTATTGGGGGTGGTCATCACGATGGGGGCGCTCGGAGGGCCTCCCGAAGAAATCGGAAAGAAGGTAGCGGCGGCGTTGGTGGGAACTTTTCTCGGCATTCTATTGTGTTACGGATTGGTGGGGCCGTTGGCGTCGCGCATGAGCAAGATTTCGGACGAAGAGCACGCTTTCTTCCTGGTGCTGCGAGTGACGATGATTGCTTTTCTAAAAGGCGTGGCCCCCATCATGGCCGTTGAAATCGGGCGACGCACTGTACCGGGCCATGTGCGGCCGACGTTTGCGACGGTGGAAGAGGCTTGCCGAGGAGCGAAGGGCGACACCGGAGCGGCGGCGGCAGCCGCTGGCGGGGACTAGATGCCGTCATGCCTACTCCTCCCATCGTTATCATCAAGAAAAAAGATGGCCATGGCGGCCATCACGGGGGCGCGTGGAAGGTCGCATACGCTGACTTTGTAACCGCCATGATGGCGCTGTTCATCGTGTTATGGCTGATGAACAGCAGCAAGCCGATCCAGGTCGCGATCAGCGGTTACTTCAAGGATCCCAGCGGGACTGGCAAAGAGACGGGAAGCAAACTGTCGGGCACTGGCGGTGATGGTGAAGTACTGAAAGTAGACAAGGACACAATTGGTGTCGCGCTTGCCGCCGCGGCAAATGCTCAAGCGCCGAAACAGGACATGGCGAAGCTGAAGGCGGAATTACAGGAAAGTATTCGAAGCATTAACGACCTGGAAAAACTTAAGAAATTTATTGAGATGACGGTGACCGACGAGGGTCTGCGCATCGAACTGCTGGAATCAGAGGGCGGAACATTTTTTAACAGCGGAAGTCCCGTGCTTAACAAGAACGGCCAGGAGATTGTGTCGTTGTTAGCGACGCAATTAGGAAAGCTTCCCAACCATATCTCGGTCGAAGGGCATACTGATGCCAAGCCTTTCACGGGCAAAGGCAGCTACAGCAATTGGGAACTCTCGGCCGACAGGGGTAATGCCGCACGGAGACTGATGCAACAGTCGGGACTCCGGGCCGATCAGGTCTCGCAGGTGCGGGGCTTCGCCGACCAACGCCTGCGCAATTCAAAGAACCCCCTCGATCCGTCGAACCGGCGCATTTCAATTATTGTGCAGTATCTCAGCGGTGCCGAGAAGGCTGGAAGTTCGGCCGACAATGGCAAAGATGCCGGAACCGAGAAATCACCATCGACGGAAAAGAAAGTCGAATCGCAAACCACAGATAAGATGGGAGAGACAATGAAGAAAGAAAAAGAGTAAGAAGCAAAAAAAAAGAGGCTGGCCAAGGAGGCCAGCCGAAAAATTGCATTTCAACGTGCAAAGAATTGCCCTACTTCAGTTCGTCGGGGCAATTCGGGTTTCTCCAGGGATCACATAGCGGCACCGGTCCCCCGTGAGTCGGAACTTTCGGGATCGCAGCATACGCAAATGTGCCCACAAGACCTACCAACAGTAACAACGCCCTGAAAGAACGTTTCATGGGTTTACTCTCTCCTTAGGGTCTGCCGAAAACTACAGTAAAAACCGTAGGTATTCGGCGCGGGGATTATACACAACATTGCAACTTTCTGATTAAAAGGAGGTTAATTCCGGGCCTCTGGGTGACGGGCAGGCTGCCGGAGATGCCGAGAATTGCGGAGGCGGTCCGGCACGCGATTTACACTGTGTTTATGCTGATTTATTAAAGCAATAGTTTGGCTAAAAGGCTTTAGTAGAAGACCGCGAAAAGGCCCGGTACCCGGGACCAAAATTTCCTCTTGACAAGGTTTTTTCGGGACGCCAGTTCTCGCGCAATCTACTTACGCACAGGTCAGGTTCGAACCTTCGAGCCGGCCGCGGCGGAGCTGGCTCGCGGTCGACTCAATGCCTGATTGAGCGGGATGGAATCATCGGGAGATTCGAGATTCGAACTGCGTGAAAATGCGCGCTCCACCATTCCTTCGAACATCGGGATGAGAGAGTCGCTTGTCACAGGATGCTGGAGATCAGCAAGGCTCTGTTCCCATCTCTGGGTCTGGAAGTGATTGACGGCGGTAGCGCGCACGGCTTGACGCGAGAGCGAGTAGGCGAGCCATATACCAATCGCCACGTTGTACGCTGACATGTTGACCAGGTTGAAGATACCTTGCCTGACAAATCCGCCTGAATTCAAGGCATACATCATCAAATCGACACCGGCGAAGAGCCCAAAGCCAAGCGAGATGCCGAAACTAACCTGCTTCTTCGATACTCCGAGAAACCGCGAGAAAAGCACCAAGAAGAGAATGAGGCCAAGCTGAACGATGCGGACCGAGCGTTGAAGCGTAGTGAGAGCGTGCACCAGAGGAGACTGGTCCAGAGAATTCGAAAAAGCGACGACCACCGAAACCAGCAACATCACCACGCCCGCCCATCGGAACAGCAGAGTGCCCAGATCCTTTAGGGTGTGATAGGGGCGAAAAACGTCGAGAAAAATCTCGTGAATGACTTTGAAGCCGAGTACGGCATTGACCGCCTCACCCAACCAAAACATTCCGAAATACATTTTGTGACTGCCCGCGAACCAAAGCGGGAAAATGATGGCAAAAACCGCTACCTGGGCTATGAGGAACCCAAAAAACACGGGAAATTGCCGGTGCAGCTTACGGCGCCACAGAATAACGGCCACGACGCATTGCAATACCGCTTGAGCGCACCACAAAAGTAGTACGACGGTATGGATATGCCAAGTCATGGGCCCGCTGTGGGGGACGCACGCGACCAACGGTCGAAGACGCTGCGTTGCCCTTCCTCCACATCCTCATGCAGATTGCCATGCCGGGTCAACCCACTTAGGTAACCTTAGTAACCATTACTTTTCGGCCATCTCAAGGCCAGTTGGTTGAGGGACGGTCAGCATTTATCCTCTTTATGACCAATTATGACCAAGAGATGTTGCATTTTCTTGAGCATAGGGAGTTCTGGCGTCTCTCCAGGACGATGGAAAGACTTGACCAAGGTCATACCCTCAGCCAAACGGGAGTTTTTTCGCCGACCCATCCCGCGCGGCGGCATTTAGCCTTAGCCGGCGTTATCGGGCGTGGAATGCAGGTAGGCGCGCATCATTCGCACTTCATCGTCTTTTTCGTCAAGGTTTTGCAGCAGGATGTCGCGCAAAGAAACGACGCCTTTCAGTTCCCTGCCGGAACATACGGGTAGATGCCGAAAGCCGTGGCGCTTCATCAGGGTCATACAGGTTTCAAGAGAATCGTTGGGAGCGACGGTGAGTGGATCTTCCGTCATCACCTGGCTCACCAGGACGCTCGCCGGATCCTTGCCGCTCACCACCACCCGGCTCATCAGGTCGCGCTCGGAGAAAATCCCTTTCAGGTGGCCGTTTTGCAACACGGGCACGGCTCCGATATTGTGCTCGACCATCAGGCTGGCTACTTCGAGCACGGTCTGATGGGGCTCGGCGGAGATTGGGACTTGATTTCTAAGCAGATCACAGATCAACATTTGCACCTCCTTTGGACTTGTGCCGGAAAACGACGTAGCCGGCGAATCGCGGTGTACGAAATCTGCGCGAAGGACGCAAAGCCGTTTATCTCTGGACCCCGGCGGAGTATATGTCGAAAATCGCCTCGGGGGAAGAAAAAAATGAAGACGCGCGTTAGCCGAGGGAGCGATTCTTGCCAGCCAGCTTATGCGTTTCGTCGGCTGCTTAGTGAGAGGACGTAGGACCTGGAGGCCAAAGCAGCGGGGATTGCGGAGACGGCAAGCGGGGTCACGATCAGGTTGTAGTCTTCGCTGGCGCGCAGACGGCTGAATACCGGTGTAGCCTCTTGGGGCGCGACCAGCGCCAGGTATCGCAGGAATGCGAAGACGTCTTCCGTGGGCTCCAATCCCGGGGCGACGAAAGAGACTTCAACATCTTCGTGATGGAAGTGCCATCCGAGCGAAGCTGCCAATCGTACTCCTCGCTCGTACTCCGCAGTGGGCAGAACCCCAGGCGCGGGATTGTCAAAAACAATACGCAACTTGCGCTCATCCTCGCGACTGAACTCGCGCACTTTGAGCGCGCCAGTTCGAGCCGTGGCCTTCCAGTCCACATGGCGCGCCGAATCGTCGGGCATGTACTCGCGGATCAGATAAAGATCGTTGCCGCGTCCGCTGACGAAAGTTTCGAACTCCCCGGTGACCATGGGCAGAACTTCGAGAAACTGATCGGTGGGCTCCACCGCCGGATAAACAATCACTTCACGAGCGAGGTTGATACGGCGGGTTTTCATCAAGAAAGCGAAGGGAAAACGCGTCGCCAGGCCAAAGTTTTTTTCGGAGTAGCGGCCGCGCGTCCTGAAGATGATTTCGAGGTCGGCGCGCAATTCCTGCCCGGGAGCCAGAAAAGGGAAATAAACAGATTCTTGCAGGATTGGCTTCTCTTCCGGTTCGCGCACGCGGCGCAGGCGGCGGTCGGGCAGCCGGAACCACTGGTCCTGAGGGGCACGATTCGGCGGCCAGCCAAAAGTCGAGGCTTCCCATCCCCAGCGCGCTTTATTTTTAGTTTTGCGTTTCGCCGGGACCAGGCGAACCGAAAAAGAAGGCAGCCAGGAACTGAGATTCCGCAGAAGCAGACGCGCCAGCATGGGACGACCGGCAAAGACGTGCTCGGGCAAATGAATATCGAGTTGCAGAGCGCGCAAAACCGACGCCGAGGCGACGCCCGAGACGAGGATGGCGGAGAGCAGCGCGGCAACGACGACATAGAGCAAGTTATTCCCAGAGCTCAGGGCGGCGATCCCGATCAAGACGCTGATCAAGATGTAAATCATGCCTGCGCGCGTTACGTCGTAATCCATGGCTTCGCGCACGCGGCTGGCAACCACTCGACGGGCGAGATAAGGCACCGTGGTTAATCCAACGAAGGTGGCGAGCAAGAGCGCGATGGACGCCAGAACAAGCGTCCCCCAAAGGCTGCCGGCTTCGCGGGAGACAGTCGAGAATAGGGCCGCGCCGAAGGCCAGCACCAGGCCCACAATGGCTGCTAGAAATCGCATCCAGATCTGCGACAATCCGAGCCACTCATGCGACGGGGCAGAGGATTGTGCGCCGTTATGCGAGCGTGCGGGAGTTGCTTTGCTAATCAGGCTCTTTCTCCGTATCGACGAGCTTTTACAGGATATGACGCCGCGCGGGGCGAGTGAAAGTGACCGAAGACACTTTTGCCGGAAAACATTTGCTGGCGATTCATCGCGGCGAGAGATTTCATTCCTTTTTATCAGTCTCCACCTTTATCAATCTCCAACCTGCGAAGATACGCTTCGACTTCGGTCTTTCCTCCGTGCCTTGCCCAGTCGGCAGGAGTTCCACGCCAGAGCACATCTTTCAAATCCAATCGCGCGCCGCGTTCGACAAGCAATCGGACCATTTCAAAATTGCCCGCCCCGGCCGCCTGGTGCAAAGGCGTCGTATGCGAGTGGCCGCCGATTGGGTTATATCGGTTGGGATCTTCGCCCGCGTCCAATAGCAGTCGAACGATATCGACGTGTCCAAATTGCGCGGCCAAGGCCAGCGCCAGGTGGCGAGTCTCATTGTTGCTGCCCGGAAGCAATCGGCGAACATCTTCGATGCGTCCTAGAGCCGCGACTACCGGCAAATCGATCGGAGCGCCGCGCCGAATCAAAGCGCTTACCGCTTCCATCTCGCCATGCACGGCCGCAGCGTGAATCGCGCTATTGGGAACTGCTCCGTAATCGCAAAGCAGATCGATCAGCGGAAGTTGCTGGCGGCATTCACGCGGCACGCTGCCGGTGGCAACCAGCATCAGCGCCTCGTTCAAGGATGATTGCTCAACGCCGGCGTCGAGAATGACTTTGGCTACCTGAACGATATTCTTCGGCAGAGTGCCGTGGCGAACAGGATTTTCGGCTATGAATTCCAGCAGCGTCGGATGCCGGAAATAATTCCCACCTTCGAAGGTGACGCGCTGACGCGACAGATTCGGATGTTGCTTTAGATGGGCGCGCAATCCCTCCACATCGCCCGCATCGAGCAGTTCCACCGCGCGGCGGAACGCCGCGTCTTCAATTCGCTGGTGATGCGGCAAATTCAGTTCATCGGCGAGTACCGGTTTTTCGATACGTGCTTTCAATCTCGCCCAACCGGGAAAACCCGACTCGCGAGCGATGGTCAGCTGCGCATCACTGAGCTTGAGCTCGGCGGAGAAGATTTCAGCATCTGTGGCGTGGGAGAAACGCGGGTGGAATTCCCTGATGCGCTGCGCCACTCCTGGAGTGCGAGCGGAGTGTTCCTTGAGCAGATCTTTCGCTTGATATTTGAGGTGATCAAGGTTGGGATTTGAGGGAAGAGGTCGGACTGGCATAACGAACTTCCTTTCGTATGCCCGAGGTCCGCATGGGTGGGCAGAAAGTCAGTTCGCGACTGCGAGTTTTGCGATCAAGGTGGACTTCTGTCCTTTCCGCGGACCGGATGCGCCCTTCGCGCTGGGCACATGGTAGCACAAAGACATTCAGAAACGAAGGGTGCAGTGTTCGGATATCATGACCTCCCGTGATCACAACCAGGAAACCGGCTCCAAGTTCGCGCCGCCGCGCGCTTCGCGACGTCTTGTTCTATGGCGTTTGCGGCGGCCTGCTCATCGCGGTCCTGAAACTGACCGAGTATCGCTTCCTGGTTGTCGAGCATTCTGTCGAAATCTACAGCGCGCTGGTCGCCGCACTTTTTGCCGCGCTCGGCATCTGGCTGGGGCTGACGCTGACTAGAAAGAGGCCCGAGACGATCGTCCGGGAAACGATTGTCGAAAGGATTGTCACGGAAACAATCATTAGAGAAGTTCCGGCGCAGGCTGGGGAGAACGATCCGTTTGTCGCCGACGAGGCGCGGGCCAACGAGCTCGCCATCACCGCCCGCGAACTGGAAATTCTCGGCCTCATCGCGAACGGCTTGAGCAATCGGGAGATTGCCGACCGTCTGTTCGTCAGCGAAAACACGGTGAAGACCCATTCCAGTCGGCTGTTCGACAAGCTCGGCGCGAAGCGGCGCACCCAGGCTGTGCAGATCGGCAAGAGCGCCCGGCTCATCCCTTAACTGCGTCTGCGACGCACTTGCCTCATTCAAAGGGATGATTTCTCGCTCCCGCAGCTAAAATCACCCGAAAGTATGACGACAGCAAACCGGCCGGCGCGCTATGGTGCGAGTGCATTTCACGTTTAGGATTCGCCCGCTGGCGGATTTGCCTAATTCTTGCACTGGATTAAGGAGCGAATATGGAACTCGGCGCGTTTTCAATCAGCCTGGCGGTCAAAGACATTGCGGCTTCGAAGGCCTTCTACAAGAAACTAGGCTTCGAGATCTTTGCTGGAGATGAGTCGAAACGCTGGCTGATTCTAAAGAACGGTCCTCACGTTATCGGCCTTTTTCAAGGCATGTTCGAGAAGAACACTCTCACCTTCAACCCCGGCTGGGACAGCAACGCGACCAGGCTCAACAAATTCACCGACGTTCGCGACATACAGCGCCGATTGAAAGCGCAAGGTGTAGAGTTCATGACCGAAGCCGATGGGAGTTCCACCGGGCCGGCGAGCTTTGCCGTAATGGACCCCGACGGGAATCCAATTCTTTTCGATCAGCACATCTGAAACTGGGCGGAGAATGGAGAACATATGAAAAAAATAGTGCTGACCTTCGGACTGATCTCGGGCGCCATTTCCGCGGCGATGATGCTTGTTACTCTGCCCTTCGCCGATAAGATCGGGTGGGATAAGGGCGAGATCCTCGGCTACACCACGATCGTGCTGTCGGCGCTCATGGTGTACTTCGGCGTGCGCTCGTATCGGGAGAATGTCGCGGGCGGGCGGCTTACGTTTGGGCGCGGGTTTGCGGTCGGCATCCTGATTACTTTGATCTCGAGCGCGTGCTATGTGGGGACTTGGGAACTTATCTACTACAAATTGATGCCGGATTTTGCCGACAAGTATGCGGCTCACATGGTGGAGCGTGAAAAGGCCCTCGGCGCGAGCCAGCAGAAGCTGGATGAAACGGAGCGAAAGGCGCAGGAGTTCAAGCGAATGTATAAGAATCCCGCGATCAATGTGGCCATGACCTTCGTGGAGGTTTTTCCGATTGGCTTGGTCGTTACACTGGTCTCGGCGGGGATGCTGCGGAAGAAAACGGGCCAGGCTGAAAACCAGGCAGCGGCCTGAAGCGCTAAGATTATGCAACCTTTCGGTTGCTTTCTACGAGTGGCCGAGGTATTATGCAACCCAGAGGTTGCTTAATATGAGTGACTCTAGTTCGAGCGATTCTAACTCTATCGAAAAGCGCATTGAGCTGAAAGCTTCCATCTCGCGCGTGTGGCGCGCCCTGACGGATTATCGCGAATTTGGCGAATGGTTTCGCGTGAAACTGGACGGACCGTTTGTTCCGGGCCAAGTCTCGCGCGGCCAGATGACCTATCCGGGGTACGAACACGTCCGATGGGAGGCCGCGGTGCAGAAGATGGAGCACGAGCGGCTATTTTCATTTACTTGGCCCCATCCCAAGTCCTTTGAAAAATCGGCTGCGCCGCAGGACTATTCGGGCGAACCGACCACG
>JBEKXO010000118.1:0-13505 GCA_049511995.1 Terriglobales bacterium | reverse complement strand
CGGCATGCTTGGACAAGTCGTCAAAGACAATCAGCGCGTCCATGCCATTGTCCATGAACCATTCGCCCATCGCCGCTCCGGCAAATGGAGCCAGATACTGACTCGTCGCCGAATCGGCAGCGGGCGACGCTACGATGATGGTGTAGGGCATCGCCCCGGCTTGTTCGAGCACGGCGATCGTGCGGGCGATACTCGACTGCTTCTGACCAACCGCAACGTAAATGCAGTAGAGCGGACGGTAGTTCTTATCGCCAGCCGCCTCGGCCGCTTTGTTCAGACGGGCCTGGCTGATAATGGTGTCGACACAGATGGTCGTCTTGCCCGTCGAACGATCGCCGATAATCAGTTGGCGCTGACCGCGGCCAATGGGAATCATCGCGTCGATCGCCATGATGCCCGTTTGAACCGGCTGTGTGACAGGTCGTCGCCGGATGATTCCCGGAGCCATTTTCTCGACCGGATATGCGATATCGCTCTTGACGGGACCCTTGCCATCCACGGGTTCTCCGAGCATGTTCACGACCCGCCCTAACAAACCGTTGCCCACAGGCACCTCGAGCAGCTTGCCGGTGGTGCGCACCTCGTCGCCTTCCTGAAGCTTGGTGTAGTCTCCCAGAACCACCACGCCAACTTCGGTCTCGTCGAGGTCCAAAGCCAGGCCCGTGACACCGTGGCCGAGGTCCAGCATCTCGTTAAGCATCGCATCGCTCAGGCCCTCGACTCTTGCCACGCCGTC
This sequence comes from Terriglobales bacterium, assembly GCA_049511995.1. GTDB lineage: Bacteria > Acidobacteriota > Terriglobia > Terriglobales > Acidobacteriaceae > Acidiflorens. The sequence goes on along the minus strand of JBEKXO010000118.1, from coordinate 12,769 downwards.
TCCGACCTCGCGAATGACACCCACGTTCTGCCTGGCAGCCGTGATTTTCGCTCCGGTGATTTGTGCCTCAATTTCCTGTAAGAGGTCAGCCATATGTCCCTTCGCTTCGATTCAAGAACTCTCAACCCGCAACGGTCTTTGGAATCTTGGGAACCCGTAAGTTCCTCTCAAAAACTCTTTTGCAGCGACTCCAGACCAGCTCGCACGCTGCCGTCATAAACATCATTGCCTACCTGGATGCGCATTCCTCCGATCAACGCCGGATTGAGTACAAACGAGGTGCTTATTCCCGGCCCATACAGGCGCTCGACATTCGATAGCACGCGTGCCTGTAAGGCAGCGGGCAAAGAAGCGGCGCTCTCAACCTCGGCCGTGTGCCGTAAGCGTTCCAGTTTCACCAGCCGCCGGAAGCGCGCGAGCAAGGCGAGACGGCCGCGGCGTTTGGCTTCGAGCACCTTTCGCACTGCCTCGATAACTCTCACTTCATCCAGCATTCCTTTAACCTGGCAGAAGCGGAAGAGTTGCCTGGCTTCGCGGCGGAGTTGTTTGTTGCTCTGCATTTCTGTTTCGCCTCGCCTCGCGCTTATGCCGTTAATTGCCGGGCCGTTTCTTCGGCCAAGCGCTGCTGATCTTCCGCCGTCAGAATTTTGCCGGTGACGGTGGCGGTGGTCTCGACAAGCAACCTGCCGAACTCCGACTTGAGTTGCGCGAGCATGCGCGCACGTTCCTGTGCCGAGGCCTCTTTCGCCTTCACCATCACCTGCTCGGCAGCGGCGATGGCTTTCTGGGTTTCCTGTTCTTGTATGCCGGCCGCGGCGGCCCGAGCTTCTTCGATCAGTTTGTTCCCCTGTGCGTTGGCCCGGTCGAGCATCTCTTTGCTGCGGGCCTCGGTTCGCGACAACTCGATCTTGATCTGCTCCGCGTTTGCCTGCCCTTGTGCAATTTGCCGCCTCCGCTCTTCGAGCATTTTGAGAACAGGTTTGTAGGCGAATCGTTGAAGAAGGATACAAACGATACAGAAGCTGATCATTTGCGCCGTCAGGTGGGTCCAGTCCACACCGAAGGTTCTAGCGATCTCTCCGATCTGTCCACCGCCGGCCTCGGTTATCAGCATTGCCATCGCATACATAGTCAACCTCTCATCTCGGCAAGCCGCGCCCCGTGCGTGCTCTGCGCGCTATATTTCTGCTTTTCCTTTTCTTACTTGACCTTCTTACTTGATCTTCTTACTTGACGAGGAAAAGCGTGTAAAACACGATCGCTTCCGCGAAGGCAATCGCCAGAATTGACTGGACCAGAACCTTCGTAGATGCCACCGGATTGCGGCCCACCGCATCCGAAGCTTTCATGCCGATCAAGCCCACGGCAATGGCCGCTCCGAAGGCCGCAAGTCCCACGTGAAGATTTCCACTCATATGATTTCCCCTTTTTCCTCGCCAACTTCTTGGTCTCGCCGGCGAAAAGTTTTTGCATCAACTGCTTGCGGCCGCGGGTTCTTCCTCATGCTGGCAAATCAGCAATGTGAAGACGGCGGTCAGCAACATGAACACCAGAGCCTGCACCAAGCCCACCAGCAGCTCTAGGAAATAAAACGGGATGGGCAACAGCCAGCCGAGCTTAGGAACCAGGGTGGACATGGCTTCCAGCATGTTTTCCCCCGCGAACACGTTGCCGTAGAGACGAAAACTCAAAGAGATAGGCCGAAACAGGATCGAAACAATTTCCAAGCAGCCCGAGGCGAAGAACACGATCACCATGACCACTTTCATCAGCCCGTCTGTCTCGCCCTTGGGCGCAAACAGTTCCTTAAGAAATCCAACCGCTCCGTCCTCCTGAATGGCCCAGATAATCCAGCAGGCGAAAAAGACCAAGGCCATCGCCAGCGTCAGGTTGACGTCTGCGTTGGCGCCGCGGAACAAGGGCTGATCGATCTTGAATCCGTGTACCCCCTGATGTCCCCAGCCAATGGTGCCCACGCCGGGGATCAGACCCAGCCAATTCGCAGAAAGAATGAAAATGAAAACCGTTGCAAAGAACCAAAACGTTCGTGCAACCAGGTGCGAGCCGATGATGTCCTCAAGGAATGTGTATAGCCCCTGCACCAACCATTCCCAGAAATTCTGGACTCCATCAGGAACCGCCTTCATGTTTCGCGTGGCAAATTGAGCAAGAACGATCAGGCTCACGGCAACAATCCAAGTGACGACCATGGAGTTGGTGACGGGGAAACCAAACGGACGGGCAATCTCTACCGCTTTTTGCGAAAGGCCGGGTTCATTCTGTTCGGACAGCGATGGAGTTGGTCCGGCCGGTTGTATCGCCTTTGACGATATGGCGGAACCATTGGTCAGCTTTGCGTCTGCGACAGATGCGCACGTCGCGCCAACAAACATGAACACGAAGCTGAGAAGCATCGCTATTCGCGTAGTTTTCAGGCCAGGCGAGAGCTGGGCCCCTTGAGCACTCGATTTAGAATGTGCGTCCACTGCTTCTCTCGTCTAAGCAGTCAGGATTCCAATCCGAGGGATTCTCCCGGTATTGGAGGCATGCCCTCTAGGCAGAGAGAGTTAACCGATCTTGGCCGCCAGAGATGTGTTCTCCGCACGCCTTGTCGTTATCACACCGAATACAGGAAGGTTGGCAACTGACAGGCAAGTTACCAATCCTGACTGAATAGGAAAGAGGCAGCGATGAAGACACGTAGCTGAGATGAGCTTCGCTAGTGAGATATCGCAGGAAGGGCAGCTTGCAATGCCGACGCAAGCAATTGGCTCACGCCGTTCCACACGATCTGGACGCCAATGCATACTACAAGGAAAGACGAGAGCTTTACGATCACGTTCATTCCCGTCGGACCCATGACGCCGGCTAACCGGTCGGCGAACGCATAGCAGAGATAGATGGTTGCCGCCACAAAGGCAGAACCGATTGCGGCCGCCAGAAGCGCCAGTAAATTTGGCCCGAGACGGCGCGGTTCATTTGCCCCTAATGTGACGGCAACCGAGATTGAGCCCGGGCCGACTGTCAAGGGCAAGGTCAGGGGATAAAACGCATCGCGCAGGATATCCGTTACGCTGACCGTCCGTCCGACTGCGTCTCGATCGTTCTCGTCTCGGTTCTTCAACATAGCCCAGCCCGTCGCAATCACGATCATCCCGCCGCCCACCTGCACCACCGGCAGCGAAATGCCGAAGAAAGAGAGTACGTGAGATCCAATGCTGAAGGATGCGACCAATAATATGAAACTGTTGATTGCAATGCGACGAGCGAGCAGTCTCCGAGTCTTTGTATCGTAATTGAGCGTGAGGGAGAGGAACACAGGACTGCCACCGATTGGATCCACGATCGGAAACAGCGCGCTCACCACCAGAAGAATGCTCTGCGCAATTCGAAGCACAGCCTAGTCCTTCCGCGGGAAGCGCGGCTCACAATGGCGAGCCGCGCGGCTCCCGATCTTTTGGAATCGCTGCCCTTACCCTTGAAGCGGCACCGCTCGCGCAAGATCAGTACGCTCCGGTTCCGCCTGCAGATTGGTCGCCGGATCCGAGCGCTTTGAAGTTTCTGTCAGGTCCCGCAACCATTCAAAAGCCGGGAGCGAAAGCATGTTTTCCGGACTGCGCCAACGCCAGTTTCCGCTGGCGCGGCCGGGCACATTCATCCGGCTCGTTTCTCCTAGATTGAGAAGATCCTGCAACGGAGCAATTGCCAATGCCGCCTTTGATGACCATGCGAGCTGGATCAGTGCCGGAGCGGCTTCTGCATTCCCGCCCGGCGCGCGCTTAAGGTAGTTCCATAGGTTTTGCCGCTGGTAGTCGGACAATTCTTCGTACCATTCTCGGGTTGGGGCATTGTCATGAGTGCCGGTATAGACCACCGTGTTGGGAACGAAATTGTGCGGGAGATATGGATTGTCGGTATGACCGTCAAAGGCAAACTGCAAGACCCGGGTCCCAGGAAGGTGAAACTGGTCACGCAATGCGTACACGTCCGGGGTAATAACGCCCAGATCTTCGACGATAAAGGGCAAACCGCCCAGCTCGTTGCGCACCGCTTCAAAGAAGCTTGCGCCCGGGCCCGGCACCCATTGTCCAGATTGAGCGGTCGGTGCTCCCGCGGGAATGTGCCATGCCGCTGCAAACCCGCGGAAGTGATCCAGACGAATCGCATCCACGTGAGCGAGCAGAGCGCGCAGCCGGTCGATGGACCACCGATAACCGGTTGCGCGAAGAGCGTCCCAGTTGTAAACCGGATTGCCCCACAACTGTCCCTGCGCGCTGAAATAGTCGGGAGGCACACCGGCAACGAAACGTGGATGGCGATGCTCGTCGAGCAGGAACAACTCCGGGTTTGCCCAGACGTCGCTGGAGTCCGGGGAAACGAAGAATGGCAGATCGCCGATCAAGGCCACGCCTCTGGAATGCGCGTGTTCCTTGAGTTGATCGCCCTGGCGAAACAGCAGAAACTGCGCAAAACGGACCTGGTCGATTTGGCTCGCCAACTCGCGGCGTGCAGCGGTTAGAGCGTCTTCGTCGCGCTGAACCAACTCTGCCGGCCAGTCGAGGTAATACGCGCCGTTGTACCTGGCTTTCAGCGCGCGGAAGAGAGCATAGTCCTCCAGCCAATGTTGCTGCTGAAAGCAGAACTCATCGTAGGCAGGCCGCAGATCCTTGTTCTCCCCCGCGTTGAAGTTTGCCCACACTCTTTCCATGAGCCGGTTCTTGAAGCTAATGACAGCCTCGTAATCGACGACATCCGAAGGAAAACTGCAGTCACCATCCGTCGCCTTGAGCAGCCCATCCAAGATCAGGCTGCCGGGACTGATCAACAGGCCGTTCCCGGCAAATGACGACATCGGCTGGTAGGGAGAATTTCCGTAGCCGGTCGGACCGAGCGGCAGCGACTGCCACCATCTCTGGCCAGCGTCGTGGAGACGATCCACCCAGGAGAACGCGGACGATCCGAGATCACCGATACCATACGGAGACGGCAGAGAGGTGATGTGCAACAACAAGCCGGAAGCGCGATAATCCGGCGGAAATGGGGGAACACTCGCGAGTCCGCCGGGAGTGCTCATCGACTGGCCCCGGAGCCCAGGGCGTTGTTCACCATTTCCTGCGCTTCACTCACGATGGCATTCAGATGTGATTCACCCTTGAAGCTCTCCGCGTAGATCTTGTAAATATTCTCCGTCCCTGAGGGCCGGGCCGCAAACCAGCCGCTTGCTGCGACGACTTTCAGTCCCCCGATCGAAGCCTGATTCCCGGGAGCCCGGGTCAGCTTGGCGGTAATGGGCTCACCCGCCAGATCAGATTCTTTGACCGCGTCCGGGGACAACTTCTGCAATTTTGCTTTCTGTTCGGGTGTGGCCGGGGCGTCGATGCGCGTGTAAAAGGGTGTGCCGAATTCTGCAGTCAGCTCGCGGTAATGCTCTCCGGGATCCTTGCCGGTACAGGCGGTAATTTCGGCGGCCAAGAGATCCATGATCGGCCCGTCCTTGTCGGTCGTCCAGACGGTGCCGTCGCGGCGCAGAAAACTCGCTCCCGCGCTCTCTTCTCCTCCGAAGCACACCGAGCCGTCTACCAGTCCCGGCACAAACCATTTGAAACCGACCGGCACTTCGGACAGCTTGCGTCCGAGTTTGTTCACGACGCGGTCGATCATGCTGCTGCTTACCAGAGTCTTCCCCACAGCCGAATCGCGCCGCCACTTCGGACGGTGCGTGAGCAGATATTGAATCGCCACTGCGAGGTAATGGTTCGGATTCATCAACCCCGCGGTGGGAGTGACAATCCCATGCCGGTCGGAGTCAGGATCATTGGCGAAAGCCACCTGGTACTGATCCTTCAGGCTGACCAATCGCGCCATCGCATAAGGACTGGAACAATCCATGCGGATCTTGCCGTCGTGGTCCACCGTCATGAATGAGAAGGTCGGGTCAATGATTGGATTGACGACCGTTACTTCCAGCCCGTAAATCGAGTTAATCGGCTCCCAGTATGGGCGCGCCGCTCCGCCCAGTGGGTCTACGCCTAGTTTGAGGTGGGCGCCGCGAATGGCATCGATGTCTACGACATTCTTGAGATCGCGAACGTAGGGCAGGACGAAGTCCTCCTGGTGCGTCGTCGCGGCCCGGATCGCTTTGTCGAATGGAATGCGCTTTACCTCTCTGTTCCCTGCCCGCAATAAATCATTCGCGCGATTTTGCACCCACCCTGTTACATCTGTGTCAGCAGGGCCACCGTTGGGCGGGTTGTATTTGAAGCCGCCATCTTCGGGCGGATTGTGGGATGGCGTAATGACGATGCCATCGGCGAGATGGTCTTTGCGACCGCGGTTGTAGACGAGAATCGCTCGCGAGATAACAGGCGTCGGCGTTACACCATCGTTCTCCTGGATGATGGTCTCAACGCCATTCGCCGCCAACACCTCAAGAGCCGTACCCTGCGCCGGGGTTGAGAGTGCATGAGTATCTTTCCCCATATATAAAGGACCATCGATCCCTTGCCCCTTGCGGTACTCGCAGATCGCTTGCGTAATCGCCAGGATGTGGGCTTCATTGAAAGCGCCGTGCAGTGAAGACCCGCGATGCCCGCTGGTGCCGAACGCGACGAGCTGATTGGGGTCGCTCACGTCGGGCTTGCGCTCGAAGTACTCCCTATCCAAACGCGCCACGTCAATCAGCATCTCCTTCGGGGCAGGTTTGCCGGCGAGAGGCGAGATTGCCGGTCCACGCGCGACGGTCTGTTTGTCTTGTTTCTCTTGTTTCTCTAAGGTATCGGGCATGGTTCCACCTTCCAGATTTCGGTCGTGTATTCGTGAATGGTGCGATCGCTCGAAAACTTTCCGGAACTGCCTACGTTCAGGATTGCCTTCTGCGCCCACCCCTTGGGCTCGCCGTACAGTTCGCCGAGCCGATCCTGAGCCTGACAGTAAGAGGTTAGATCGGCCAGATGCATATAGTGATCGCCATTGGTTAGCAACGTATCGCGGATCGGATCAAATATTCCCGGTTCGTCGCGGTTGAAGTAGCCTGAGATGATGAGGTCGAGAGCGGCCCGCGTCGCCGGCTCATGTTCGTAGTGCCAATACGGGTTGTACCAGGCCTGACTATTCTGCACTTGCTCCACAGTTAAGCCGAACATGAAGAGATTCTCCTCTCCTGCCTCCTCGGCCATCTCGATGGTCGCGCCGTCGCGCGTTCCGACGGTCAGGGCTCCGTTCATCATGAATTTCATATTGCTGGTGCCGCTCGCTTCATATCCGGCGGTCGAAATCTGGTTGGAAACGTCGCTCGCCGGAAGCAGCCGCTCAGCCAGCGAAACGTTATACTCCGGCAGGAAGACTACCTTCAAGCGGCCGCGCACGATAGGATCGGCGTCAATTGTGTCTGCCAGATTGTTGATGAATTTAATAATGACTTTGGCCAGCTGATAGGCGGGGGCCGCTTTACCGGCGAAGAAGAATGTGCGCGGCACCATCTCCATGTTGGGATTTTCCCGCAGCCGGTTATAACAAACGATGATGCGCAACGCGTTCAGCAATTGCCGCTTGTATTCGTGGATGCGCTTGATCTGGCAGTCGAAAATACTGTCCGGATTCACCACGTGACCCGACGTTGTTTTAAGCCAATTCGCGAAACCCACTTTGGCCTCGCGCTTCGACGCATGGAATGACGCCTGAAGGCCGGAATCTCCGGCCAATGGTTTTAGATGACTGAGTTGGCTCAGGTCGGTAATCCACTTGTCGCCAATCGCGGCCGTGATCGCGCGCGAGAGGCTGGGATTTGATTCGAGCAGCCAACGGCGCGGGGTAACTCCGTTGGTTTTGTTGTTGAAACGTTCGGGGAACATCTCAGCAAGATCCTTGACGGTCGTCGTCCGCAATAATTTTGAGTGGACGGCGGCCACTCCATTGGTGCTGTGCGAGCCAACAATCGCAAGATTGGCCATGCGAATCTTGCGCGAAGGTCTTTCTTCCACCAAACTGACACGTTCGACGCGGCCCTCGTCTCCCGGGAAGCGGACGCGAACGTCGTCGAGCAGCCTTCGGTTGACCTCGTAAATGATCTCCAGTTGCCGGGGAAGAATCGTTTCGAACCATGCCGCCGGCCATTTCTCAAGCGCCTCAGGCAGCAACGTGTGATTGGTGTAAGCGAGGGTCTTTTTCGTCAGGTCCCAGGCCTGATCCCATCCTAGGTGAGCATCGTCCAGCAGGATGCGCATCAGTTCTGCGACCGCCATCGAAGGATGCGTATCGTTGAGTTGGATCGCCGACCTGTTAGGCAGTTGTTCCCAATCGGTGTTGTGGCGCAGGAAACGGCGCACCAGGTCAGCGAGCGAGCACGCCACCAGGAAATATTCCTGCATGAAACGCAGCTGTTGTCCGGCGGTAGTCGAGTCATCGGGATACAAGACCCGGGTCAGAGATTCGGCTTCGAGAGTCCCTTCCAGCGCGCCGACGAAATCCCCGGTGCCAAATTCCTGAAAATCGAAATAATCGGGAGCGGCCGCAGCCCATAGGCGCAGGGTGTTGATGTTCTTTCCCCCGTAGCCCACCACCGGGCGATCAAACGGTATGCCGAACAGGCTTGACGGCCGATTCGGAATCACCTCAGCCCTCCCATCCCGCAGCTTGAAGCTGCAGTTAAACTTGACTTCCACCTTCTCGTGATCGCGGCAGATCTCCCATGGATCTCCGTCACGCAGCCAGTTGTCAGGGTGCTCTCGCTGCCAGCCATGCTCAAAAGACTGGCGGAACATGCCGTACTCGTAACGCAGACCATAACCGGTGGCGGGGAGCTGCATGGTCGCCATCGAATCCAGGAAGCATGCCGCGAGACGGCCCAAGCCACCGTTTCCCAAGCCCGCATCCGGTTCCTGCTCGATCAGTTCAAGCCAATCGATGCCATCCTCCTGGATTGCGTGCTGGATTACAGGGTCGAGCAACAGGTTCGTAACATTGTTGGCCAGCGAACGTCCGAGGAGAAACTCCATGGAAAGGTAGTAAATGCGTTTGGCATTCTGTTGCTCATAGTTGGTCTTGGTTTTCACCCAACGATCCGCCAGGACGTCGCGCACGGAGTGGGAAAACGCCTCGAAGCGCTCACGGGCGCTCGCCACCTTCGGGTCGATGGCCCGATCAAAAACCAAGTGTCGCTCGTAAAGGGCGTTTTCCGTCCCCACAAACGGAATCGGTCCAAGCCCGTACTGACGGAGCAGGTCGGAAATGTTGGCTGGCTTCGGCGTCATCGGAACCACTTTGGCGGCGTCTGTGCGGGCCACAGGTTTTGTGCTCATTCGGGATCCTCACGTTTCAGTTTGTCTGAACTTTGTGATGTTCAAGATGGCTGCTGGTTTCACTAAATTGCGCTGGTTAATTCATGCCCCAACATGATGATCGTCATTCCACAGGCGGATCACGGGCCGGGACAGATTGTGCTCATAGCTGAGCGCGCTCAGGCTCGCCGGACTCAGCAGAAAATATTTGCCCCCGATTCCCGGGCCGAGAGCCAGCCAGCGCGCGGTCATCATGCGAATGAAGTGTCCGCTCGAAAAGAGCAGCACATCGGCTCCGACACTACGGATTCGCTCGATGACGCGATCCGCGCGCTCGCCGACCTGTTCGGGAGATTCGCCGCCCGGCGCGCCGTCGCGAAAGAGTTCCCAGTCTGGGCGATCACGGAGGATTTGGGCCGAGGTCAGCCCTTCGTATTTGCCATAGTCCCATTCCACCAGATCGGGATCGGTCACGGCGCCGGCTCCAAATCCAGACAGTTCGCAGGTGCGGGCTGCGCGTTGCAAAGGACTGGTGAACACCTTGGCGAACTTCATTCCCTTCAACCGTTCCCCGAGCCGCCGCGCATTACGCTCGCCGTCGGGGGTCAGAGGCAAATCGGTAAGGCCGGTGTGCTGGCCGGAAAGAGTCCATGCCGTGTTCCCGTGCCGCGCTATATACACCACCGGTAGTGCTTCGCTCATGCCGTCTTTGCTCCTCCTGGACACTGTGCACTCACAGTTCCACACGCTGGCCCACCGAACGCGTACTTCACACGCGCCTGCCCACGTGCGGGTAACGAAACCTTGCAAGTGACTGGCGCTAGCGCAATACCGAGCCTGCCATTGGCACGCTTACTACTGACGCTTCAGCTTGCCGTGCCCACCTGGGCGGCAGCGCGCGTGAGCTTCCAGCATTCCGCCGCAATGGCCCAGTCTTCCTCCGCCCGAATCACAAGGACACGAATCTGGGAATCTGCGGTAGCAATGTCGCAATCGAGAGAGGGGTGGGCATTCAGTTCGGGATCAAGTTTGAGACCGAGGAATTCCAATGTGCTGCACGCTGCCGCTCGCACATCGGCGGAGTTCTCGCCGACCCCGGCGGTAAAGACCAACGCCTCTATTCCTCCCAACACAGCCGCCATGCCGCCAATCGCAGCCCGGAGACGGTGGATGTAGATGTCGAATGCCAACTTCGCTCTCTCGTGACCACGTTGAATGCCAGCCAGGATGTCTCGCATGTCGCCCGAGAGACCCGAGATTCCGAGCAGGCCCGACTCCTGATTCAGCACGTGGTCGATCTTCTGATGATCCAAGTTCTGATGATCCAGCCGAGCTTGACGCATCAGAAAAATCAAAATTGCGGGATCTACCGAACCCGAGCGCGTTCCCATCATCAATCCGTCCAGCGGAGTGAATCCCATCGTGGTATCAATGCTGCGACCTCCCTGGATGGCTGCCGCGGAGCATCCGTTCCCCAAGTGGCAGGTGACAACTTTGAAAGACTTCGGATCCTTGCCTAGCAACTGAGCAGCACGGCCAGCGCAGTACTTATGATTGATACCGTGGAATCCGTATCGGCGAATCCCCTTCTCGACCCACTCATAGGGACCGGGATAAGTTGCCGCCGCCTCTGGCATTTGACGATGAAAGCCGGTATCGAAAACGGCGATCTGCGGAACCGCGCCCAGAACGCTTTCAATAATCTCCATGCCCTCGAGTTCAGCGCGGATATGCAGCGGGGCGAGCGGAGACACACTGGCGATGGCCGCACGCACTTCAGGCGTCACAACCACGGGATCTTCGAAGTGCGGGCCGCCGTGGACGACACGGTGCCCCACTGCTTCGATCTCGGCTACCGAACGGATAGCGCGGGTATTCCCATCGCGCGCGGTGCGCAGCAAATGCCTGACAACCTCTTCCCGTGAGGAGACTGGGATTTTCTCTTTGAGAACGGCCCCCTCTGAGTTCTTCGCCGCAATCGTAGCGGCATCTCCGCCGAATTCGATTCTCCCCTCCCACAGGCAGGCTCGCGGACGATTGGGCAGAGTCTCACCAGTTTCGTAGAGACAGGCCTTTTGGCTGCTGGAACCCGAGTTGAGCACGAGAATTTTCATTGCGTCCGTGATCGGTGTAGTTCTTCGTGTCCTGACGATCCGGGAGCAACCGGACCACCAAAGGCGGAAGTACGTCAGAACATGCAGATATCAAATGCAGATATCGACGGCGTCGTGACTTATCGAAAGCGAGCGTTCGAAGTGACCGTCGAAAGCATGGCAAGTGACGAATCGCCAACTGCCTCTACGATGACTGCTTGAGTGGCGAACACTGTTGAGAAGGACAAGTTACTCAGCGCGCACGGTGAGCACCGGACAAGGGGCCGCGCAGACCACTCGGTATGAGTTCGTAGACACGAAACGATTGGTGAATCTGTGGGCCGCGGGCACAGTAAGCACGATCAAATCGGCGGCTGCGTCATCCGCCACCTGCAAGATCAGGTCGCTCTCCGTGGCGATCTCAGTTGGCAATTGCGGGAGCCTGGCCGGCTTCCTTTCGAGGGTGGTATCCCTGAGCGCAGATTGCGACCATTCGAACCGGGACACTTCTGCGAGAACGGGTCCGTCATGGTTTTCATGCACATCGGCGACGGCAAGCTGAGACTTGTATTTCCGCGCGAGCGAGAGTGCGTACGACTCCGCAAGTTTGGAACGCGCGGAAGGATCGCTCGCAAAGAGAATGCTTTCGGGGCCGAATTGCTCCAGTCGATTTCGATCCGTTGAAGGACCGACCGTGAGCACCGGACAAGGAGCGTGATCCACTATGATCTCGGCGACGGATCCAAGCACCGCTTTTCTCCAGCCGGTTCGCCCGTGCGTGCCCACCACGATCAAGCCGAGATCGAGCTCTTTGGCAATTTCGGGGAGAACGGCCGGCAGTTGCGCGGCTTCGACTCGAGGCTTGAGTTCGAGGTCCTTCGCCAGACCTCTATTGCGGAGGTCTGACTCGAGGCGATGCATGTCGCGCCAAGCAGCCTCGCAGGCGGTCTGAACCGCATCGGGTGCTGCCATGTTGTAGGGGGTTGGATCGATGCAATGGAACAGATGCAATGTGGCCGCGTACCTGGCCGCAATTCCCAGCGCATAACTAAGGGCTCGCGCCGAATACTGGGAGAAGTCAGTCGCCAGAAGGATATTGGGGAGAGTAACTGGATCATCGGCGGCGGGTGACTCTGGGAGCATAGTCGTCCGTGAAGCTGCCTGCGTCATATCTGTACACCATCCCGGAACCTATCGTTGATGACGAGTCACTGCGCACCGTGCGCCGGAACTGCGAGCGAGGGCTCCGGCAAAGCCGATTGTTTGATTGTCTTAGCCACATTGCGGGCGAGGTTGTGAGTTGCTCGCAAGTTGCTCCCCAGAAAACGGACCTTACCGTCGACCGTACGTTCCAGAACGACCTGGCCCCCGCGAGTGCACAGTTGGCTGCGCACGGTTAAC
>JBEKXO010000117.1:0-13594 GCA_049511995.1 Terriglobales bacterium | reverse complement strand
ATTCGGGCGCGACGGAAGCGCTTTCCAACTTCGCGGCGCGCACGGGAATTCCGGTGGGAGAGACGCAGGCGGGGAAGGGATCGCTGAACTTTGATCATCCGCAGTCGGCGGGGGCGATTGGGGTGACGGGAACGTTGGCGGCGAATCGGCTGGCAGCGGGCGCGGATTTGATTGTCGCCATCGGCACGCGGCACAGCGATTTCACCACGGCATCGAAGACGGCGTTTCAAAATCCCGCCGTGCGAATGATCAATATCAATGTTGCGGAGTTTGACGCGGCGAAGCACGCGGCACTGCCGGTCGTGGGCGATGCGCGCGTTACGCTGGAGGAATTGTCGACCGCGCTTGCGTCCTATCGTGTCGAGGAAAGGTATGCGGCGGAGATTGCGCAGCTTCGCGAGGAGTGGAGTGGTGAGGTTGATCGGATTTATGGGCGGCGGCATGGGCCCCCGCTAAGTCAGGGTGAGGTGATTGGGCTGCTGAATGGCTTGCTTGGTCCGCGCGACGTGATCGTATGCGCGGCTGGGAGTTTGCCTGGGGATTTGCATAAGGTGTGGAGGACGCGCGATCCGAAGAATTACCACATGGAATACGGGTATTCATGCATGGGATATGAGATTGCGGGCGGACTCGGTGTGAAGATGGCCGACCCAGGCCGCGAAGTTTATGTGCTGGTCGGAGATGGATCGTATCTGATGATGGCGCAGGAGATTGTTACTTCGCTGCAGGAGAGGGTGAAGCTGAATATCGTGATTTTTGATAATCACGGCTTTGGCAGCATTGGCGGGCTTAGTCGCGCATGCGGGAGCGGAGGGTTTGGCACTAAGTATCAGTATCGTGATCAGGCAGGCGCGAATATTCCGGTTGATTTTGTGGCGAATGCTGCGAGTTTGGGGGCGCATGCGGTGCGGGCGCGGACTTATGAGGAGTTATCGAAGGCGCTATCTGAGTTAGGCTCGCAGACGCGGACTTCGGTGGTGGTTGTCGAGACGGATTATTACGACGGCGTGGGCGGATATGAGTCGTGGTGGGACGTTCCAATTGCGGAAGTGTCAGAGATGGAGGCGGTCAAGCAAGCGCGGCAGAAGTATGTAGGGGCGAAGAAGAAGGAGAGATACTTCTGGCCTTCTGAGTAGTGAGTCGGCATAGTAAGTCAAATCGGTAAGTCGGAGTAGTAAGAAGTTTCTTGGAGAAAGTCGGGATGCGCAAGTTAGGGATCGGTGTACTCGGCGTAGGGGCGATGGGCAGACGGCACGCGGAGAATATCCGGCGGCTGGTGCCGGGGGCGCGGCTGATTGCGGTGGCCGATATTGCGGTCGAACAAGCGCGGCGGGTTGCGGCCGAGTTGGAGATTGAGCACGGATTTAGCGGGCTCGACGAGATGCTCGAGCGTAAGGACATTGAGTGCGTGGTTATTGCGAGTCCAGATAAATTTCATGCTGAGGGAATTCGCTCAGCGGCCGCGGCCGGGAAACACATTCTTTCGGAGAAGCCGCTGGCTCTGAATCCTGCGGACGCGCACGCGGCGCTTGATGCGGTTGCGAAGGCGGGCGTGCATTTGCAGATGGGATTCATGCGGAGATATGACCCTGGCTATGCCGCGGCGATGAAGCGGATTGAGGCGGGAGAGATTGGCGAGCCGGTTGTCTTCAAGTCGATTGGGCGGGATAAGGATGCTCCGCCGATTTCGTCTTATCAATCGAAACTGAACGGCATGCTTTTTTATAACAACACGATTCACGATTTCGATCTGGCGCGCTGGCTCATGCGAGACGAGGTCAGTGAGGTGCAGGCTTATGCGACCGTCGCGATTCGGCCGGAGGTCGCGGAGTTTGGGGATATTGTGGCGGGAGTGGTGAATCTGAAATATGGGCGCGGAGCGATTGGCAATATCGAATCGTATGTGCAAGCGGTGTATGGCTACGATGTGCGGACGGAGATTATGGGATCGAAGGGCTCGATCCTCGTGGGCACGCTGCAACAGACGCCGGTGACTTTCTTGACGGATGAGGGCGGGACACAAAAGCTAGCCGATCATTTCCTGACGCGGTTTGAAGACGCGTATGTGGCGGAGATGCAGGATTTTGTGCAGAGCATGCTGCATGATCGTACTCCGCGAGTTACGGGAGAGGATGGATTGCGGGCGCTGGAGATGGCCGTGGCGGCGGAGAAATCTTATCTTCAGTCCTCGCCTTGCCGTGTGGGTGGGGGCGAGCTTACCGTTAGCGGCGCCCCGAGCAACCGCGCGAGGGACTTATGACACGAGTAACTACTGCTTATAAGAGTCCCCTGCACGAGATGACGCAGTCGACGCCGACTTGCTTGTGGAATGATTCGGCGTCGATCAAGGAACTTAGTTACTCGATGGAACATGGCGGGGTAGGCGCGACTTGCAATCCGGTGATTGTGCTGGGAGTGCTGAAGCAGGAGATGGCGGCGTGGAAGGATCGGATTCGCGTGCTGATTGACGAGCAACCAACGGCTACGGAAGAAGAAATTGGTTGGCAATTGGTGCGGGAAATTTCGGTGAATGCGGCGCGATTGTTGAAGCCGGTTTTCGATGCGCAGCGAGGCCGGAATGGGAGGCTGTCGATCCAGACAGATCCGCGGCTCTATCGCGACAGCCAGGCGATTGTGCGCCAGGCGCAGGAATTCGATGGACTGGCGCCGAACATGATCGTGAAAATTCCGGCGACGCGGGCGGGGATTCCGGCGATTGAAGAGGCCACTTATCGCGGGATCAGTATTAACGCCACGGTGAGTTTCACACTGCCGCAGTGCATCGCTGTGGCGGAGGCAGTGGAACGCGGGCTCGTGCGGCGCGAGAAGGAAGGAAAAGACATTTCGCGCATGGGGCCGGTGTGCACGATTATGGTCGGGCGGTTGGATGACTGGCTGAAGGTGGTCGCAGAGAAGGAAAGTATCACGATCGATCCGGGATATATGGAGTGGGCCGGCGTGGCGGTGTTTAAGAAGGCGTACCGAATTTTTCGCGAGCGCGGGTATCGCATACGGCTGCTGTCGGCCGCGTTTCGCAATCACATGCACTGGAGCGAATTTATTGGCGGGGATGTAGTGATTTCTCCGCCCTATGCCTGGCAGGTGCGCTTTAATGCCAGCGACGTAGAGGTGCGGCCGCGGATTGACGAGCCGGTCGATCCGAAGATTGTGGAGGAGCTGTCGCGGAAATTTGCGGATTTTCGCAGTGCTTATATGGAGGGCGGGCTGACGGTGGAAGGGTTTGATTCGTTTGCGCCCACGCGGCGGACGCTGCGGCAGTTTATTGGGGCTTGTCATGATCTGGATGGGCTGGTACGCGAGGTGATGTTGCCGAATCCGGATGCGGCTTGAGGGTGCGAATTTTAGATTGAGTGAAAGGATGGCACGTGGCTCGTTCTAAGCGGGTGGGATATGCAGTGGTGGGGATGGGGTTCATTGCGGAGACTTCGGTTTTGCCGGCGTTTCGCCATAGCAGGAAGAGCAAGCTGGTTGCGGTGGTCAGTCATGATCCGAAGCGGGCCAAGCAGATGGGCGCGAAGTTTGGGGTCAAAGATTGTTATGGGTATGGAGATTACGATCAGTGCCTGAGCCATCCTGAGGTCGATGCGGTTTTCATTGCTTCGATCAATGGAGAGCATGCGGAGCAAACGTTGCGCGCGGCGGCGGCGGGGAAGCATGTGCTTTGCGAGAAGCCGCTGGCGAACTCGGTGGAAGA
Organism: Terriglobales bacterium; assembly: GCA_049511995.1. Taxonomy (GTDB): domain Bacteria; phylum Acidobacteriota; class Terriglobia; order Terriglobales; family Acidobacteriaceae; genus Acidiflorens. The sequence continues at coordinate 9,879 of JBEKXO010000117.1, read as the reverse complement.
ATGCCGGCGCATGGTGGAGGCGTGCAGGGCAAATCGCGTTCTTCTGATGACCGCTTATCGGAAGTATTTTGAGCCGGGGAGCGTCGCGCTGAAGAAGTTGATTGCTACGGGGAAGCTCGGGCGGTTGCGGCACATCTTTTCGACTTATACGGAAGCGGTCGATCCGGCGAAAGTTAGGTGGCAACTGAACCGGCGGATGGCGGGCGGCGGTTCGCTGATGGACATTGGGATCTATTGCGTCAACACGATGCGATGGCTGGCGGGCACGGCGCCGATTGACGCGACGGCCCATGCGTGGACGGATGATCCAAAGCGGTTTGCGGAGGTTGAGGACAGTATCGCGTTTCGGCTTACGCATCCGGAGGGATTGGTTTGCCAGGGTACTTCGAGCTATAGCGCGAAGGCGGCTTCCTTCGTGCAGGTGCATGGGGATATGGGATGGGCTGCTTTGAATCCGGCGTTTGCATTCGAGGAGGAGCGGCGGTTGTTCGGCAAAATTCAGGGGCGATGGTTTGAGGAGACATTCAAAGTGATCGATGAATTTGTTTTGGAGGTCGATCATTTTGCCGATTGCATACGGCGCGGGCGCAATCCGAAGCCCGATGGCATGGAAGGGCTGCGGGACCTGGCGACGGTCGAGGCGATTTATCGTTCCGCGCACGAGGGGCGGACGGTAGCGGTTGAGCCGAACGCCAGAGGCTAAGCAAGGGACAACAGCCAGGAAAGGCTAAGGGCTAGGAAAAACCAGAAGCAAGAAAAAGCTGAAAACTGGGCCACTACTCACGAGAAAAACCACCTTAGAGCAACGGGCAGGCGAGTTTCTCCGTGGCGCGCGAACAGCAGTATCCGGAAGAACTGCTAAGCGCCATCAAATTTTCCAATCGCATGTATCGAAGCGTTTTGTCTAGCAAAAAAGGCTTGACATTGTGCCGATAACGGCGGTATATGATAAGCGCTTATTCGGACTAATTGTTTTTGGTTACGGACGGCACACCGTGTTTCCAGAGGGGGAAACGTATGACCAAGGGCACTTGTTTCGTAGCGAGTCTGATGGCCGGCGCAGTGTTGATGTTTTTTTCAACGCAGGTTGGTATGGCGCAACTGACGACTGGCGGGATTGTCGGGACGGTTACGGATGCGACGGGTTCAAGGTTGCCAGATGTCACGGTGACGGCGAAAGAACTTGAGACCGACACGGCGACCGCGGTCAAGAGCGACGCTTCGGGAAATTACAGCATTACGCCACTGAAGATCGGGCAGTACACGGTCTCATTTGAGAAGGCCGGATTTCAGCGCGTGGTGCAGACCAATGTGACGCTCGATATCGGGCAGGTGCTCAAGGTCGATCCGGTTATGAAGGTGGGCGCGGTATCGCAGACGATCGAGGTGGACGCGGCGCCTCCGCTGCTGGAGACGGAAACTTCTTCGCTGGGGACGATTGAAACGGAGCAGAGAATTGTCGAGCTGCCGCTGAACGGGCGGAATTTTTTCAAGCTCGCTTATCTTGGGCCGGGCGCGAATGCGGGAGCTTCGGGAACGAGTGCGGGAGCGGGATCGACAGACAATAACCGCCCGGGCAATTCCCTGTCGGTGAACGGCCTTCGCATCTTTGACAACAACTATCTGCTGGATGGCTTCGACAACAACGAATTCGGCAACGGAACGGTAGTGGTGCAGCCGCCACCTGATGCCATACAGGAATTTCGCGTGGAACAGAGCTCGATGAGCGCGGAGTTTGGGCGCGGCGGCGCGATGGTGAACATTCAACTGCGCACCGGAACGAACCAGTTGCATGGCGAGGGGTGGGAGTTCATTCGCAACAATCATCTTGATGCGCTGAATTATTTTGCGCCAGGGCCCACGCCGTTCCAGAGAAACCAATATGGCGGGCAGCTGGGCGGGCCGATCGTGAAAGATAAAATGTTTATCTTCGGATCGATTCAGCGGTCGGATATTCGCGAGGCGCAGCCGTTCGTCAGTACGGTGCCGACTGCGGCGGAGCGCGGGGGAGATTTTACGGCGTATTTCGCTTCGTTGGGCTCGTCGGCTCCGCCGTTCATTAATAATCCCTATGATCCTGGGACTCCCCTGAATCCTGATCCTACGCAGCCTTACGTCGTTCCGGCGGGGGATATCAATACTACGGGGCAGAACATTGTAAACCTCTTCCCGATGCCGACGCCGGGGAATACCAATCTCACCAACAACTTTGTTTATGACGGGAAGTACAAGTTCGATGAGACGGCGGTCGAGACACGTTTCGACTACAACATTTCAAGTAAAGACCGTTTCTTCGTTCACTACGCGATCGCGACGCCGGTCGCGACCAATCCGTCATACTTTCCTGGAGTTGATGCGGGCGCGGAATCGGGAGGATCGAGCACGTTGAATGACCGCGTGCAAAGCTTCGGTGCTGACTTGACACACATCTTCCGGCCCAATCTGGTCAATGATTTTCGCGCGGGATTCATACGTTATCGCGACGGCACGTTGCCGATCGATGAGGGAACGAATCCGACGGAAGCGCTCGGCATTCCCAATTCGAATCGCGGTGGCAACAGTTCGGGGCTGGCGAAGCTGTCGATTTCTGGATATCAGCAACTGGGCGATTCGTTGTGGGTTCCAGAGACAATTGTCGAAAACATTTTTCAATTGGCGGACACGGTTAGTTGGACGCGCGGGAAGCACACGATTAAGTTCGGCGGCGACTTCCGGCGACAGCAGAGAAATTTCTTTCAACAGACGGCACCATCGGGGTGGTTCCAATTTACCGGAGGTTACACGAACCAGGCGGTAGCGGATACCTTGCTGGGGATTCCGCAATTCGCGTTTCAGGATCATTTGAACGGCAGCGATCCGACGCGCTACTTTGACGTGGCGGAGTTTTTTCAGGACGATGTTCGCGTGCGTCCGAACCTGACGTTGAATCTGGGTTTGAGGTATGAAGTGAGTTCGCCGGCGAATGGGCCGAAGGTCGGGAACTTTAATCAGACAACGGCGATTGTGGTGTCGTCGATCGAACCGAACGGCGTGCCGCGGGCGGGAGTTGGATTTGATTTCAGGGATTGGGCGCCGCGAGTGGGATTTGCCTGGTCCGCGGTTCCGAAAACCGTGGTGCGCGGCGCGTTTGGAATCTTCTACGCAGCGGAGGGAAACATATTCGACGACCTGGGGTTGAACCCGCCGAATCTGGTGATTGCGCTGAACCGGAACTACAGCACTTCGGAGACTCCGAGCCAGTTGGCGAGCCAACTGGTCTCCAATGGCTTTCCGGCAACAATCCCGGCGGTAGATCCCGACAACCCATCTGGCACTGTGCGGACGACGGGGCCGGTGCGAAAGATCCCGAGAATATACGAATGGAATTTAACGGTGCAACGGGAGTTGGGCTCGAACTGGCTGGTGCAGGCGGGATACGTGGCCTCGAAGAGCAGCAACCTATTCGACCACGAATCTTCGAATTTGAATCAGCCACTACAGCCGCTGGACTCAAACTTTTCGGATTCCACCGGTAATTTCGGGCGTCCGTACTTCGACATCCGGCCCAATCTAACGACGGTCCTGCCGCTGGATGTGGCGCGGCTGAGCATGTTCTATAACTCGTTCCAGGCTTCGGCGGAACACAGATTTTCGCAGGGATTTAATGTTCTGGCGTCTTATACGTATGCGAAATCGTTGGGAACGGCGGATGGCAACGTGCAGCAGTGCGATGTGCAGAACGCGCATAACATTGCGGCAGAAAGAGGGCCGACGACACCGGACTTCCGGCACCAGTTGACCATCAGCTATGTTTACGATTTGCCTTATGGGAAGGGCAAGCATTTCGGCGGGTCATCGGGTAAGGTGGCGGAGGCTGCGCTGGCGGATTGGCAGGTCAGCGGCGTGACGTCGATACACAGCGGCGAGGCGTTTAATGCTGAGACCGCCGGCGATATGACCAATACCGGCTCGGCCAATCCGCGGCCCAATCAGATTCACAATGCCTACGACTTCTCTTTTAACACGGCGCAGCAACTAGCGTTTGATTGCAGCCGCCCCGGTCATCAGACCCTGGATTGCTGGTTCAATCAGGGGGCGTTCGTGATTCCGCCGCTCGCTCCCGGTCAGACTTCAGCTCACGAGTTCGGAACGGTGGAACGGGCCGTGCTGCGAGGGCCGGACTATATAGACTTCGATTTCTCGATCTATAAGACCTTCGCGCTGAGTGAAAGATTCCATCTGACGTTCCGGTCGGAATTCTTCAATCTGTTCAACCATCCCAACTTCTGGCTGCCGAACATGGGTTCGGGCGGTGGAAGCAGTGGCGCCGGGTTCATCAATGTCCCGGGCGGAGCGGCGATCACCCAAACCCTCCCCGACGCCCAGCGCGAGATTCAGTTCGGGCTCAAGTTGGCGTTCTAGTGGCGCGGCAGCGTTATTTATCGGCTCGATGAGGAATTGGCGCTGTGGGCGAAGCATAAGGTCCTTCAAATCCGCCGCGCCAATCGCTGCGTTCACGATGACAACAGATGAGAGGATCGGGGAATGGGGATTCGCGTAGCTAATGCGCCGATCAGTTGGGGGATCATGGAGCATGTCGAGCTCCCAGTTGATTATCCCTATGGACGGGTGCTCGATGAGATCAAAGCGGCGGGATACTCAGGCACAGAGCTTGGGCCTTATGGATTTCTTCCTTCCGAGTCGAGCTCACTGCGCAGCGATCTGGAAAAACGATCGCTCACGCTTTGTTCGGCGTTCGTCGATATTGAGCTAGGGAATGCCAGCGCGCTCGCGGACGCGCTCGCCTTTGTTGCGCGCTCGGCGCGGCTGATCAGCGATGCCGGCGCTCGCCTGCTGATCCTTTCCGATAAAGTGATGCCCGACAGGAATGCGACGGCGGGGCGGCGGCATGACGCAAATCAATTGTCGTGGAGCGACAAGCAGTGGATGGCGGCAGAAGCTGCCATCAAATCAGTGATTGCGTTGTGCAAGGCAGTGGGTCTTCGAGTAGCCTTTCACCATCATGCGGGAAGCCATGTGGAGACGCCGGAGGAGATTGACCGGCTTTTTTCTTTGTTTCCGGCGGATGAACTGGGGCTCTGCCTGGATACGGGTCACTATGTGTATTGTGGCGGCGATACGGTGGCATTTCTCAAGCAGCAGGTGGCACGGGTGTGGTGCGTGCATTTGAAAGACGTGTATGAAAAGAAGGCGGAGGAAGCGCGGACGGCACGCATGAATTTTCACGCCGCGGTAAGGCATGGAATTTTTGCGCCGCTGGGACGGGGCAGCATCGACTTCCCCGCAGTTGTATCGCTACTGCAAAAAGGAAAGTTTGACGGGTGGGTGGTGGTGGAGGCGGACGTGCTGCCGGGCGGTGTGGGAGCGGACGCTCCGCTGGCGAATGCTATCGCGGGACGGGAGTATCTTCGGCTGATGGGGGTGTAATGTTTTTTTTGCCACGGAGTCACGGATCCAAGTAGAAAAGCTTGAACGTGTTATAAGCAGGGGCAGGCGAGTTTGCCGTGCCGATCGGCTTTTTTGTGTGATGCAGTGATTGGGTGGTGGAAACCGAGTTAGGGCCCTCCTTAGGTGTGGCTGCGGGCAGCCGCGAATCAAGCTTCCTGCTATCCTCTCTGGTGAGTTAGTTCGCCTCGACCTTCTTTTGGGGCTTGATTGACCAAAGATATGGCGCCAGAAAAAAAGACACGCAAACGAAAAGCAAATAAGGCGCCGAGCATTTACGACGTCGCTAAGGAGGCTCGCGTCTCGGTTTTCACCGTGTCGGCGGTGGTGAATGGGAAGAGTCACGTCGGCAAGGCGCTCAAGCAGCGCGTGGATGCCGCGATTCTGAAGCTGAGCTATCGTCCTAATCTGCTGGCGCGCGGATTGGCGGCGCGGCGCACGCATACGATCGGGATTGTGGTGCCGGATATTTCCAATCCTTTTTTTCCCCTCGTGGTGCGCGGGGCGGAGGATGCGGCGCAGAAGCATGGATACAACATTCTGCTGTGCGACAGCGACGATCGGCTGGAGCGGGAAGAAGAGTGCCTGGAGGTTTTGCTGGCGAAGCGGGTCGACGGCATCCTGCTGACGAAGGCACCGGGAGCGTTTCGTCCGGCGCTGCGGCAATTAATTGATGATGCGAAAATTCCATTTGTGCTGCTGATGCGCACTTATCCGGACTTAACCAAGGATGCGGTGCTAACCGACGATTATAAGGGCGCGTACGAGGCGGTGTGCCAGTTGGCGCGAGCGGGACATCGGCGAATCGGGCTGATGGGTGGGCCGATGACCATCAGCAATGGGCGAGAGCGGTGGAAGGGATTTCGTGATGCGCTTGAGGCGAATGGATTAACCCACGAGGCCGATCTCGTCATTCAAGGTGACTATCGCATCGAGTCGGGCTATCGGGGCGGGCACGCACTCTTATCGCGAAGTCCGGATGGAATTTATGTTGCGAATTATCTGATGACGGTAGGGCTTTTGAAGGCGGCGGAAGAGATGGGGATGCGGTGTCCGGAGGATTTTGGGCTGGTGAGTTTTGACGATTATCCGTGGCTGGCGGTGTTTCGTCCGCGGCTGACTACGGTGGAGCTGCCAAAATATCAAATTGGATTTGAGGCTACGGAGATGTTGCTGGCGCGCATCAAGGATGAACCAACTCGCGGAGGGACCATAAAACTCGCGCCCGAGCTGCACGTGCGGGAGTCTTGCGGTTTTCAGCTGCGGCCTAACCGGAATCTGGCTGAGTCGCACAGTGAGGTTAGAGGGTAATTGGTTTCGTAAGGCGAGGAGAGGCATGTCCAACGAACTGAGAAATTTTCTTGCTATTCCGTACGATGCGCTTGAAGAGATGAACCTGAAGGTCAAAGAGCAGCGGAAGAACCGCGTCGCCTTGCATAAGATCCAGGAGGAGCGGCTGAAGTATCTGACCGACGAGAAGCGCATCAAGGCGCTGACCGTGCTGTTCAGCGATCTGGAGGGGCGTCTCCACATGCTGGACTATGACAAGAAGTTTCTGCTGAAGAGCTGGGACAATTTGACTTTTGACGGATCGTCGATTCGCGGCTTCACCGCTCAGCGGGAGAGCGATTTGCGTCTGGGGATTGACTGGAGCGCTTTCTATTGGGGGCCGGCGGACGTGTTTGGTCCGGGGAAAGTGCTGGTGTTCGGCAACGTGATTGACAAGGGCGGAGAGCCTTATGCAGCGGATATACGCGGAATCTTGAAAACCTTTGCGGATGATTTGCATGCAAAGAAGGGATACACGCTCAACGCGGCCAACGAAATTGAGGGTTTTATTTTTGAGGGGAAGGATGCGGAGCGGAATTATCACCAGACGGGAAGATTCGAGTATGTAAATACCGGCGGGTACTATCACTCGCTGCCGGGCGATCCGCTGCGCACGTTTATTGATACCACTGCGGAGGTGCAGCGCGCGATGGGCTTTCAGAATGAGAAGGATCATCCTGAGGTTGCGCCTTCGCAATTCGAAATCAACTATAGCTATGGCGAGGTGGTGGCAGCGGCGGATCAAATTCAACTGTATAAGCTGATTTGCCGCCAGGTGGCGACGAATATGGGATTGACCGCGTCGTTTTTGCCGAAGCCGGTTGTCGGCGTGAACGGCAGCGGAATGCACACCAATGTTTCGATCAGCAAGAGTGGAAAAAATCTTTTCTGGGATCCAAAGGGCGAGGAAAAGCTGAGTGCGTTGGGCTGGGAATTTCTAGATCGCATTCTAACGCATGGGAACGATATTTGCCTGATGTTGAATGCCAGCGTCAACGCGTACAGGCGGCTGGACCCGCACTTTGAGGCGCCGAACCAGTTGAAGGCGTCGGCGGTCGACCGCGGTTCGATGATTCGCATTCCGATTGGCAATGAGAAGAGCATGCGGGTAGAGGTACGGTCGGTGAGTCCGGACGCGAATCCTTATATGGTGATGTACGCCATTTTCAAGACGGGTCTGGATGGCGAGACGGCGAAGATCAAAAACCTGCGCCAGGCGGAGCGCTATCTGCCGGACAACATATATGACGCGATCGACAATTTCCGGAAGGCGAAGTGGACATCGGAGATTCTGGGAGAAGATGTGAAGGGCCGCTATGCGGATCTGAAGCAGGCGTCGGCGGACCGGTGTCCACGGCTGCTGGGAACGTTTGTGAAGGCGCAGGAAGTGCAATATCACCACGATGTTTATAACCAGTTTTTGTGGAATTTGTTTTAGTCGGGCCGCGCCTAGGTTGGCCGCGAAGGCTTACCTCACCGCTAAAGCGCATGAATTGTAAAGGGACTGCAGCGGCACGACTGAAGAGGTTGCGGAAAAATTCGGATTTGCGTTTGCCTTTTGGGTGGCGCGGCGGTTTACCGCTGCGATAAACGGCTTGTTTTCAAATGCCGGCTTCAGCCGCTGAGGTCACGCTGCCACTGGAGAACGCTCTTACTTAATGGCTTCGGCCGCTATTCTTTCGGTGACAAACGCTTCGATTACGTCGCCAGTTTTAATATCGCCGTAGTTCTGTATGGAGATGCCGCACTCCATGCCGCTGGTGACTTGCGAGGCGTCGTCTTTGAAGCGGCGCAGAGACGCTACTTTCCCTTTGAAGACGACTACGTCGTCGCGCAGCAGGCGGACTTCGGAGTCGCGCTTGATTAGGCCGTCGCTCACGCGGCAGCCGGCGATGGTTCCGACCTTCGGGATGCGGAAGGTTTCGAGAACCTCGGCGCGTCCCTGATAAACCTCTTTGATGGTCGGTTCGAGCAGGCCGGTCATGGCGCGCTTGATCTCGTCTTGCAGTTCGTAAATGATCGAGTGCAGGCGGATGTCGACTTTTTCCTGGTCGGCGAGTTCTTGCGCTTTCCGCTCGGGACGCACGTTGAAGCCGATGATGACGGCGTTCGAGGCGGAGGCGAGCAGAACGTCGGTCTCGGTGATGGCTCCAATGCCGGAGCGGAGAAGCTTGAGGCGGACTTTTTCGTTGGAGAGTCGGCCCAGCAAATCCCCCAGCACTTCGACGGAGCCCTGCACGTCGGCTTTCAGAATGACATTCAGCTCCTTCATGCCCGCCGTCTTCAATTGTTCGGCCAATCCCTCTAGCGAGACGCGGGAACTCTTGGCTAGCGTGGCTTCGCGGGCTTTCTGTTCGCGATAATCCGAAATATCGCGCGCTTTCTCGCGATCTGCGACCACGACGAACTGATCGCCCGCTTGCGGCAGCCCTTCCAGTCCAATAATCTCTACCGGCGTCGAAGGCGGTGCTTCTTTGAGCGCCTTGCCGCGATCATCGAACATGGCGCGAACTTTTCCGTAGACGTTGCCGACTACGAAGTTGTCTCCGGCATGGAGGGTGCCGTTTTGCACTAGGATCGTGCCGACGGGGCCGCGACCGCGATCGAGTTTCGCTTCGAGGACTAGACCGCTGGCGGCGCGTCCGGGAGTGGCTTTCAATTCCTGGAGGTCGGCGGTCAGGAGAATCATTTCCATCAGCAGATTGAGATTGGTTTTCTGCTTGGCGGAAACGTCGACGAATACGGTCTTGCCTCCCCACTCTTCGGGGACGAGGCCGCGATCGGCGAGCTGTTTCTTGACGCGCTCGGGGAGCGCTCCGGGCTTATCGATTTTGTTGACGGCGACGATGATGGGAACTTCGGCGGCGTGCGCATGGTCGATGGCTTCGATGGTCTGCGGCATGACGCCGTCATCGGCGGCGGTGACGAGCACAACGATGTCGGTGGCTTTCGCTCCGCGGGAACGCATGCGGGTGAAGGCCTCGTGACCGGGCGTATCGAGGAAAACGATCTCGCGGCCATAGGCGGGAGACGCGGTGTCGGTGATGCGAACTTTGTAGGCGCCGATGTGCTGCGTGATGCCTCCGGCTTCGCCTCCGGCAACGT
>JBEKXO010000116.1:0-13751 GCA_049511995.1 Terriglobales bacterium | reverse complement strand
TCCCCGCAGCAGGAGCGGTTGCACTCGCCGTCGGAGCTGCTGCGGACGCCGGGCTCTCACTACCGCGGATAAACCAACCGCCGGCGATTCCAACCAGCAGGCAAATGACGGCCAGCACGTAGGCTTGCACGCTTGTCCATTGCTCGTTCGAAGTGGAAGTCGAAGTTGCTCGATTTGTATCCGTCATTGCTCAACACTCCTCATCATTTAACCGTTCGGTCTTTGAGTCATCGAGTTTCGGTAATGACTCAACGACTCAATACTTCAATGTCTCAATGCTTCTAGCTCTTCCCCTGCATCTGTACGTCGGCCATCAGTTTCTGCACCGTAGCCTTTTGGTCGGGCTTTAATTGCGGATTCGTCTTGAGCAACTCCTGCCAGGCAGCAATCGCTCCCTTGGCGTCCTGTTTTCCCTGCCACTTGATCATGCCCATATTGAACAGCGAGTTGGCATCCTTGGGATCATATTGCAGCGCCTTCTGCAGCTGGCTGATCGCCCCATCCACATCGCCGTTGTAATAAAGGCTCGAAGCCAATTGCGTACGAACGGCGACGTTCTTAGGATCGGACTGCAACGCCTTGTCGTAATAGCCGGCCGCGTCCTTGAACTGATGCGTAGCCTCATATATGTTTCCGATTTGGTTGAGCAGTTCGCTATTCGTCGGATCGCTCTTCAGCTTCTCGAGCAGTGGCGCCGCCTTCTTATCGGCCATACTCTTCATCTGATCGAGGCTCGGCATCTGCCCGCCCATGGCGCCGGCCGGAGAGCCCGGCTGGGCGTTGGCGCTGGCCACAGATTGCGTCGCAGCCGGCGACTGCGATCCCCGGAAAAGGTAGCCGAGAGCCAGCCCAACCACCAGGCAGACTGCTGCCATCGCGTAAACCTGCTTCACTTGCCATGCTGATCCAGCGCCGGCTTGCGTGGTGGATTCGTCCGCCATTTCTTGTCTCCCTCATCTAACTGCGATGGCAGTTCGGTTGCCGCGTGGCCTCAAGTTTCGCGCAGTCCGACGTTGCTTAATCAGGTTAAAGGTGGGCAAGAATGTGGGCAGCAATCTAGGTCACTGGGGAATGTGATGACGGTCACATGGAGAAGGCCGCGAACCCAGCCTATCCTCCGCTGGTGTCGTCGTAAGAACAATGTGGAGCAGCGAGGGGTTAGATGGATGGGCGACCGCCGGACAACTGTGGGCCAGTTTCTCAAACTTCCTGAAACACTTTGTCACTCACTCAAACTTGCGCCAGTTGCACAGCACCGGAGCGTTATCGTAGGGCAAAGCCAGGCGGAGTTCCTGGTCGGCTGCAGGCGGGTCGTAGCGATGCAGGAGGAAACCGCTCCCCGGAACCTCATGCGCACTCTCGCCAGCCAGAACAGCCGCCCCATCCACCACGCCGACTCCCGGACCCGCCCCCGCGAGCCCACGAACCACATCATTCATTTTGCTAGAGGACCATGCTGCGGATTTGCATAAGCCCAATCATGGGAAACTCCGTCTTATAGGCACCGCCATTGGTGTGATTGTCGTGGTTCTGTTGGCCGTGCGGATGGCACATCGCTGACACAAGATGCTCAACTGCTGTTAGCAGGCGTTTGCACAAGCGTGCGCTTTTGTTTCGCCGTCTTGAAGGTTAATGAGTGCTAACGCGATGTTACGCCAGCTACCGAAAGTAGCTCAGCGCGCACAGGCATCTTTCGACGGACACTTTTCCTGAATGGTTTAGTGAGTGACATTGCCTGTGTTCTTGGCGGTCTGGGTCCTCAGCAGAGGCCACGCGCCCAATGAGAGAGCGATACCAGGCGTAACAATCCAATTCAGCACGCCGCAAAGCAAACCAAACCACTGGCGGGGAGATGGGTGACTCATCTTGGTCGCTAATACCAGCCAGAGCGGGATCATCACGATCGAGGGAGACAGAGCCGCCATAAGGCCTGTCAATTTGTCGCCTCCGGCGCGGCGAGATAAATACACGCTCAATGCGCCTACTAACGGCAACGCGGCAAGCCAGAGAAGTTGGTAGGCGAGCGGGAGCCCCGCATGGTTCAACAGCGGCTGCGATTGTGGAAAGGATCGTTGCAAGACGAACCGCCACAACATTGAACCGGTCAGGCTCACAAGAGCAGGCAGCCATAGCGTTTTTGTGCGGTTGTTCGTCATCGTCTTGTCTTCGCACTACGCCTATTCGAGCAATCCTGTCATCATTATTCTTCGAGAACGCTCGACAGCCGGAAACTTGCAGAATCAGAATCGTCGTGGCCGCCGACTGTGCGACTAATCCACAATCGAGATAGATGAGTTATCGGGCGATAGCGCTCATCGACCCTGTGCCCGGGGTTTTGAGTGTAGACGCGATGTTTCAACAACTATCGGCCACCATGCTGAAAACGCCTATCTATCGGAGTGATTGTCCTATTGCCAACAATCTTGATGAGCAACCACTTCTACGCCGGACCTTCCCACACCCTCACTGCTTGGGGCGCGACACGCTCAGCGGAGAAGAAGCAATCAGATGTTTGGCCTGATCGCTGTCGATCGGTTCAATTTCTAGGCGCGTTGTGCTCGTCCTCACGGACGCTCGGGTGCCCATGTAATAGATTTTTCCCGCCTCCACTGTGACATGCGCGAACGCCGTCAGTTTTCCGAGCGGAGTAGGAGACTGCACGTTCATACAGGCATGATGCTCCCCCGGATCGACGGAGACGGGAAAATAGGAATTGTGCTTAAACGCGCCTACCCAGGTTCCGTCCAGCCCAATCCTCGTCACGCAAGGTCCGAGGAGGCAGGTCGCTGAATCCGTCTCCTGAACAAAATAAATCAGCCCTTTTCCGGGCTCGGGTTGCGTCACTGCGTGCCGCGAGTCGTCCGTCTTCACGACTAGACTGACATCCTTGGGACCACAGGCGGCTTCGATATCGGTTGATTGGTCTTGGCCCAATGCGAACACTGCCGAGAGCATAACCAAAATGATGATTCTCATAACCCTCCTCCATGTATCGCCTCACTTGCTGCAAGCGACTATAGGCTTTTTGCGGATCGCTGTCGCAATCAGCGATTACACTCATTGCCTTCGCATCACTCCGCGGCCGTCTACCTCGGTCGACCAAAAAACAGGACATACCCGTCAGGGTCGCAAATCTCGAACCCGCGAAGACCGTCGTGCGTATCCTCAAGCGGCACGCTGAATGCGGCTCCACCGTCGCCAAATTCGGCGGCGAGCGCATCCGGGTCAGGTGCATAGACGTAGGCATCCCACCTCATCGAGGGATGACGCTTTGGGTTCGGCAGCGGCGCCGTGTCTTTATCGGACTTGACGAAGATCTGCGCTCCGTCGCGGCCGACGATGGCGAAAAAAGGGTTTCGCTCCGGCTGCTGGAACCGCGTCTCGAAGCCAAGCTTGTCGCGGTAAAAAGCGATGGTCTGATCGACGTTGCTGACGATGAAGAACGGTGAAATTGCCTGCGTCGTTGCTCGTGTCATTAGCATCCAGCCTCCCGCGTTCCTACTTTACGATCTACCGGGGCCTTTTTCAAGAATGCGGTCCTCCTCTTCAACGCTCCACGAACCCCGTCAGACATCGATTGGCCGACCGGCCCCTTGTGCATCTGGGCCGATCGCCGGCAGTTTCGCAACTCGCATCGCGTCGTACAAATCTACAAAGAAAGCGAGCGCTCGCTTTCTTTCATTTCATCCGGATGTCTGCTGCCTAATCCCGAGATTCGCATCGGCGTCGGAAAGCCCCGAAAATAGCTTCGCTAACAAGCTCAGCTCCCGTGCCGCGCATTATCCGGCAGCGGTCGCGACTATCATTCAGCCTTTGCCGGCAGCGTGTAGGCGAAGTTATAAGATCGCTTGCCGTTTGAAGAGAGGTGAATCCGCGTTATACTTCCCCGTTAAGTGGCCCAATCTCGATGAAGATCAAGATGAAGAAGATCGGGTTTGTAGCGGCATTAACGCTGTTCGGAGTGGCACTCTTGTCCACTCGCTACTACATGGTGGATTTGCCGGTATGGCATTTTCTTGGCGGCGGCAACGGACCCGATCCGTCGACCTTGCACCTGCACGGGGAGTTCGTCGAGAGCAATCTCGGTGCCGCCGAAGGCCCGGCCGGATCACTTACCGTGCGCATGATTGCCCAACAATTTGTTTTCGTGCCGCAGTGCATCGTGGTCCCGGCGGGCGTTCCCATCACGTTTCGAATTACCAGCGCCGATGTCGTGCACCGGCTGAGCTTCCTCGGTACGAACTACGGACTCAGCGCTGTGCCCGGCGTAGTCACCGAAGCGAGCTTTACTTTTCCCAAGCCCGGCCAATTCAAGATTCCCTGCCATGAGTTCTGCGGAGCCGGTCATTATGCGATGCGCGGCCAGCTGAATGTTGTCCCGCGAGATCAGTTTGCCTCCTTGCGTCCCAGCGAAAGGCGGACTTGTGAGCAACCCTAGTCAGTCCCCGCACCTGCGCCCAGGCGGACGATGGTTCGGACAATGGTTCGGCACCTTGCTGGCTCTCCTCGCGACAGCGGTCCTGCTATCGGGACGGGATTCTTCGGCGCAGTCCGAAAATTCCGAGCCTCCCATTCGCGTGCCTTCAAACGTGGCGTGGACTCAAGATACCCTGGCACTTATTTCCGCTGGCGACGCCTTTCGCGGACTGCTCCTCGCCCGGCGCTGCAATCACTGTCACGGCGAAGAAGGATTCAGCTCCGTTCCCGCCTTCCCCAACCTGGCGGGCGTCGACCGCTTGTCGTTCTGGAAACAGATGCAGGATTTTCGATCGGGCAAGCGAACCTCGCCGGTGATGCAGGCCATTGCCGAGGGATTTTCCGCGCGCAGCGCCGCCGATCTGGCCGCCTATTATGCGATGCTGCCGACCGCGAGCGATCCGCAAGACAACCGAGCATTTCCCCAGCCCATGCACGATTCCTCTCGTGCCACGACGGCGATCCGCCTCATTGTCTTCGGAGATGGACAGCGCGGCATACCACCCTGCCAGTCCTGCCATGGTCCGGTGAGTTATGTAAATGGAGCTCCGCCCCTAGCGACTCAGAACGGCAACTATCTGGAACAGCAGCTCGAGCTCTTCTCCACTGGAAATCGCGCCAACGACATTAACGTCAGGATGCGAAGCATCGCGAGACAGTTAACCGCGGAGGAGAAGACGGCACTCTCCGAATACTACGGCGCCGGCCACGGGCCGGGAGTAACTTCAAGGTAGCAGTGTCGTGAACTACTTGGCACTCGTTGTTGTACGTACAAATGTTCCACGTGGAACATCTTCGTTTATTGTTCGTGCATACAAATATATAGTTACATCATATTTTCTATGATTTATATGGGGTTAGCAGTTCCCGACGCTCTCGGTTGTGGTGAGACAGAGTATTCCTGCCGCTCTTTCATGTTCCCGTGTCGCCTATTCCGACTCGATCTCCGCCGCAAAATCCCCACTCTAAATTTCGCAAAGAGCGCGAAGTGACAATTGAGATCGGAATAGTACAGGGACAGACGGGACGTTTTCCCAAGGTAAGCTGGCCTAGCTCTAACTCTCGTGCCCAGCCACAGCGGCGAACTTCACGCCCAGCGCGTGCAGGATGGAATTGATCGTTTCGAAGCGGGGGTGTGCGCCGGCGCTCAGGGTTTTGTAGAGGCTCTCGCGGCCGAGGCCCGCGTCTTTGGCGATCCGGGCCATGCCTCGCATCCTCGTGAGGTACACGAGTAAAGATATAGAATGCGGCGCACCACATGCCGCAGCCGACAAAAAGCAGGTCCTTCGCTCCGCTCAGGATGACAAATCTTTTTGGACAATACGGGGTCGGACGAAACGTTTCCTTAAGAAGAAGGCTAGCGTCTGGGCAGCTACTCGTACTTTACCGCGCTGCGACCTCGTCCAGTCGTGCCAGCGTATCTGGATACCGGCGTACCAGGAGCACCAGGGCCGCTGCCTGAGGATTCGGTTTCGCTCGTCCTTGTTCCCATTTTTCCAGGGTTCGTTCGTTGATACGCAGCCTGCGCGCGAAGACTGCGCGCGAGCAGCGCAGCTTCTTCCGTGTGTCCAGGATGAGTTTTGAATCGACCTTGGGGAGCGGCAAGGGCCCAACTTTATAACTCCGCAAAGTGATCTTGCCTTGGCGGCGGCCCTTCATGGCAGCCACGCCCTCTATCAACTCGCCGAAAATGTTGCGCTTTGCCATAGAGGCCTACTATACGCTAATAGCGTACCCTATTAACTAATGCTATGATTCGCGCGTCGGCACGCCGCTGGTTGGTGGAGGGGGTAGGGGTCCTTCGACTTCGCCTGTTTTTCACTTCGTGAAGAACAGGCTACGCTCAGGATGACAATTGTTTTGGGGACCTGGGCGGAGGTGATATTCCGGTTGGGCTGGCTTTAGCGGACAGGAGTGTCCGCTCCACACAAAAGAGTTACTGCCACCGGATGACAAGCTTGATTGTTTGGAGCGAATGCCGACTCACCTCGCCGTGTGCTCACCCCGCCGTATAATGATGGGTTCTTTATAGGCGCGCCGGGCACCTGGTTCGAGTGCGCACAGGAGATTTCATCATGTCTACTCTTACCGAAGTCCCAACGCAAATCAAGTTCCGCACTGAATCTGACAGCATGGGGAAGATTGAGGTTCCCTCCAATGTTTATTGGGGAGCGCAGACGCAGCGCTCGCTGCTGCATTTTGATATTGGGCGGGACGTGATGCCTCCGGAGCTGATTCGGGCGTTTGGCATTTTGAAGAAGGCTTGCGCTTTGGTGAATCAGGATTTGGGAAAACTGCCTGCTGAGTTGGCTAAGCTCATCGTAGCGGCTGCGGACGAGGTAATTTCGGGGAAGTTGAATGACCAGTTTCCGCTGCGCATCTGGCAGACGGGGTCGGGCACGCAGACCAATATGAATGTGAATGAGGTGATCTCCAATCGCGCGATTGAGATGGCTGGCGGCGAATTGGGATCGAAGAAGCCGGTGCATCCGAACGATCACGTGAATATGTCGCAGTCGTCGAACGATACGTTTCCGGCGGCGATGCATATTGCGGCGGCGTCGCGGGTGAAGAATGATTTGATTCCGGCGATCCGGACGGTGCGCGATGCGATTGCGGCTAAGGCTAAAGAGTTCGACGGCGTGGTAAAGATTGGGCGCACGCATTTGCAGGATGCAGTGCCGCTGACGTTTGGGCAGGAGTTTGGCGGGTGGGCCAGTCTGCTGGAGCGCGATATAAAGAGGTTAGAGCAGGCGCTGGACGGCCTTTACGATCTGGCGATTGGCGGGACGGCGGTGGGGACGGGATTGAATACGCACCCGGAGTTTGCAGAGCGCGCGGCTAAGAAGGTTGCGGAACTGACGGGACTTCCCTTCCGCTCGCATCCGAATAAGTTTGCCGCGCTGTCGGCGCATGATGAGATTGTGTTTGCGCAGGGGGCTCTCGAAACTTTGGCGGCTTCGCTGATGAAGATCTCGAACGATATTCGCTGGCTGGCTTCGGGGCCGCGGTGTGGACTAGGCGAACTCTCCATACCGGAAAACGAGCCGGGATCGTCGATCATGCCGGGGAAGGTGAATCCTACGCAATGCGAGGCGATGACGATGGTCTGCGTGCAGGTGCACGGGGCAACGGCCGCGGTGGGGATGGCGGGATCGCAGGGCAACTTTGAGCTGAATGTGTACAAGCCGGTGATCATTTATAACTTTCTGCACTCGGTCACGCTGATCACGGACGCTTGCCATGGCTACGTCGAGTACATGCTCAAGGGGATTGAGGTCGATCGCGCGAAGGTCGATTGGTATGTGAAGAATTCGCTGATGCTGGTGACGGCGCTCGCTCCGAAGGTGGGATACGACAAGGCGGCGCAGATTGCGCATACGGCGCATGTGGAGCATTCGAGCTTGCGCGAGGCGGCGCTGAAGCTGGGATATCTTACCGGCGAGGAATTTGATGCGCTGGTTAAGCCGGAAAAGATGACGAGACCTTAAGGCATTGGGTCATCGGGTGATCTGAAACCCTCAGGCTTCCCCTTACAAAAGTAACCAGTACAAACCAGTTTCAAGTTACTTAGGGACGTGGACCCGTCCTATGATGCGAGAGTCTATGCTCTTTGACGGCTCGCATTGGCGACGGCTTGCGTGGCTGTGTGCGCTGGGAGTGTCGTCGGGCAGCATCGCTGCCGAGGCGCCTCCGCTGCATGGGCAGACTCTTCCTGCTCATCCGCCGATATTTCAAAACGCAGAGAATGTGACTTGCCGGTATCGGCTCGACGGGCTGCAAAAGGAATTTACCGAGACGAACCTGTCCGAGGTTAACTACTCTTCGTTGCCGGCGGGCGATTATAGCTTCCAGGTAATCTGCGATGTTCCGCAATTGGATCAAAGTAAGTCGGCGGCTTATTCATTTACGGTGCCGGCTGCGGGTCCATGGTGGCAGAGGTCGTGGACGGCGATGGGCGCGGGCGGCGTGGCGCTGCTGATCTGGGCGACGCTTTGGAGCCGGTATCGAGATCGGCGCGAGAATGAGCGACTGGAGCGGGCGGTAGCCGAGCGGAGCGCGGAATTGGCGCGAGCGAACCGCGAACTGCAGGAGGCTTCGCTCAGCGATCCGCTGACCGGCGTTCGCAACCGTCGTTTTTTCAAGAGCATGATTCCGGCGGACGCCAGCCAGGCAGTGCGCGCGTATCGGGGATCGGAAGTTTATGGGCGCGATCATCGCGATTTGATGTTCTTTCTGGTGGATATCGACCATTTCAAGAATATTAACGACGAATACGGCCACGATGTTGGAGATCGCGTGCTGGTGCAGATCGCGCAGCGGCTTAGTCGCGTGGTGCGCGAGTCTGATTTTCTGATTCGCTGGGGTGGAGAAGAATTTCTGGTCGTGTTCCGGGCGGCCGAGCGCAATGATGGCGCGCTGCTGGCAGCACGTATTCTTAAGGCGGTTAACAGCGCCGACTTTGATTTGGGAAACGAGCGGCGGCTGGCGCGTTCATGCTCGGTGGGATGGGCGGCGTTTCCGTGGCTTCCGCCGGCATGCTCGGATTTGTCGGTGGAGGAGGTGTTGCGACTGGCCGATCGCGGACTGTATCTGGCGAAGCAGGGCGGGCGCAATCAGGCGGTGGGCATGGTTCCGTCGGCGAACGCACCGGTGATTAGTGCGTCCGCCAGCAACGCAGCGGGCGCCAACGTTATTGCGAGGCCCGACAGGTACCGCAGCGTGGAGCAACTGCTCGAAGACGGAATGATTCGCGAAGTACGCACGTCCGGAGAGATCTCGGCGGCGGCGGCCGGGTGACGTCTCTCCAACCGACATGTTCTAATTCTTCTTCAAAAATCTTCGGCGATTGAGGTGAGTTGAGGCGGTGGGCTCGATGTCATCGTATTTCAGCACGCTGATGGAGCCGTCGACTTCGAGCACAGCCAGCGCCGCATCCTTATATGTGCCTACGCCGTGCTCACGCAGCGCGCGTTCTAACTCATCCATGCTGACGTGCTCTTTGGCCATGTGCGACTCGATGACCTCGCCGTCGTGCACCAGCAGGCTGGGCTGTCCCTGAATATATTTTCGGAAGCGGCGATTGGCACCCGAGAGCTCGGCTACCAAGTAATTGAGGATGAGGAGCGTGGTAGCGGCGACAGCGCCGCCGGCGAGCGACGTGTCGGGCCCGGTCATGGCGTTCTGTACGGAGTTCGAAAGCAGCAGGAGGAGTGTAAGGTCGAAGGGAGTCATCTGCCCGACTTCGCGCTTGCCGCTGATGCGGATTCCGATGAGCACGAGAAGATAGATCACTCCGGTGCGGAGCGCTATTTCGAGCAGCGTGTGCGCGTTTGCGGGCAGCATAGGAAGGTCAGAGGTTAGAGGTCAGATTGCAGAGGTGAACACCCATCGTCAACGACCTAATCAGTCGATTCTGGTTTTAACCTCTGCAATCTGACCTCTAACCTCATTCCCTACTGCGGCGTGGCGGTGATTGGGATCGGCGCGTTCTTGGGCGTGCTCAAATAGCCGGTGATCTTCTTCTTATCCACCGTCCACACGACGAGTTCGTAGAGCATATGATCGCGCCCGGTGTAAAACTGCACTGGCTCGCTTTGGTTCTTGTCCTTCTTTTCGACGGTTTTGTCATCCGCGGTGACGTCGAGCGTGTATTTGCCATGCTTCGGATCAGTCTTTTTCAGTTGCAATGCTACGGTTGAGAAGGCTTGCGGCTTGGCACCTTTTAATAAAGAGAATTCGTAATACTGGCGATCGCCCTTGTGTTTCAGGGCTTCCAGATCGCTTCGCGTGCTGGCAATCAGACCACTCTGCACGCCTAGATCGCCGACGGTGCTCTGAAGTTTTGCGATGGTTGCGTCGAGCGAGGCTTTGGTGGCGGCGACGTCGGTCCTAACGCCACCGACATCGGTTTTCACGGAACCTACCTCTCCGGAAACAGCGCTGACATCTTTTTTCTCTTGTTCCGCCTGGGCAGCAAGGCTTGCCAGGGCGGCTTGCTGCTCACGCTGCAGAGTGGCGGCACGCGTCGCAAGTTCTTTCTTGGTCATGCCAAGCTGGTGAGCCAGCGTCTCTGAGTCCGCTTCGGCGGCCAGCATACGCTTGGTGAGATCGCCAATTTGTTTTTGGCTAGATGTTTGATCTTGCGTAATCTTTTCGAGCTCAAGGCGCTGAGCGTAGATGAAATATGCCGATGCCGCGACATAGGCAACGGCTACTGCTATAAGGATCCATCGGCCCACATGGCTCTGGGGCTCGGGATGGTAAACGACAGGTTGCGCAGCTTCAGACATTCAGTTTGGTCTCCAGTTGAACAGGGTGGTAAAGCCTATTGTTTGTGAGATGCGGGTTGCTGTCAATTGCGTTTCAGATACTTGGCTGGCGTGCTTACGAGCAAACCGTCTCCAATGTACACGGGGTGTTTCTGGATATTTGAAGGATAGGTAAGGATGGGTGTTTGGGATTTCTTTTTCTGCTATCCTCCGATCATGCAGATTACCGTCCAACTTCCTGACGATTTGGCCCAGCGCCCCAATCCTGCGCGCGAGGCGCTGGAGGCTTTCGCCATCCCAGGTTATCGGTCCGGTGCCCTTTCTGCCTATCAGACACGTCTTCTCCTGGGACTCGAAACACGCTCTGAATTGGATGGCTTTCTAAAAGAGCACGGCGTGTGGGACCATGCGTATAGCGTGGACGACCTGGAGAAGGATGCTACCGGGTTCGAACGGCATGCATGATTGTCGTTGCCGATACTTCTCCGCTGAATTACTTGCTCCTGATCGATGAGATTGATCTGCTGCCCGCTATTTTCGGGCACGTACTTCTCCCCGGGGCGGTCTTTCGAGAGTTGCAACATCCCAATACTTCGGCAAAAGTGCGGCAATGGGTAGCCCACGTTCGGGCATGGCTAGAGGTGCGGACCATCGCTTCAGTCACCAATCCTGATCTGATGAGATTGGACCTGGGAGAGCGTGAGGCCATTCAGTTGGCGTTGGAGTTGGGTGTTAGCACAGTGCTTATCGATGAAGCAGACGGACGGCAGCAAGCGGAAAAGCTCAAGCTGGAAGTGCGTGGAACCCTCGGCATCCTGGAGCACGGAGTGAGGCTGGGCAGGAGCAACCTTCGCGAAGCGTTGGTCAAGTAGACGAGACGAACTTTCGTATGTCGCCAGCGGTGCGGGCGGCTCTCCTGAAACGAAATCCATGACGGGGCGGCGACCTCGACCAAACCGAATAAAATAAAAACTGTGAAGAACTGGGACGCGATCGTCATCGGGGCCGGAATCATCGGACTTTCGCTGGCGATTGAACTGAATAAGCAGGGATTGCGCGTGCTGGTGGTGGAAAAAGGTGAGCCGGGACGCGAGTCCTCGTGGGCCGCCGGAGGAATGCTGGTGGATTCTCCCGCCGAAACGCAACCCGCGTTGCGGGAGTTGGCCATGGCGAGCGCGCGAATGTATCCCGAGTTCGTGCATGAACTGGAAGATGAATCAGGGGCAAAGATTGATCTGCGCGCGGTGGGGACGATTGTCTTGAGTCGTCCGGAAGCGGTTGGCCAAGATCCTGGCGAGCAGAGCGCCGAGTCAACGCAAGCGCATGCTCTGCCACAACCACTCGCGCAATTAGAGGCGGCGCTTCAGAACTCACATGGTCAACAATTCGCCGCGCTGTTTCGAAAGGAGCGCTGCGTAGACCCTCGCCATGTAACCGCCGCGGCCCTGGTTGCGGCGCGCCATCGGGGCATCGATTTTTCATCCGGCGACGAAGTGTTGTGCGTGGAAGTTGCTGATGGCACAGTTTGCGGCGTCCGGACTAATAAGACTCGATTTGCCGCGGGCACCGTGGTGAATTGCGCTGGCGCTTGGGCTGGCCAGGTCTTGCCTCACCCATTCCCAACCCGGCCGGTTAAGGGGCAGATGTTGTGCGTCGTCATGCCGGAGAAAGAAATGGTCCGCCATGTGGTACGAGCACCGGAGGTTTATCTGATTCCGCGCAGCGACGGCCGCATGCTGATCGGCGCGACGGCTGAGGAGGCGGGATTCGATAAGCGGACCGTACCCGAGACAATCCAGAAATTGCGGCACGCGGCAATCGATCTGGTTCCGAGGTTGGCGGAGGCGCGAATTCTGGAAGCTTGGGCGGGGCTGCGTCCGGGAACGCCCGACGGGCTGCCGATTCTGGGCGCAACGCCAACGCCGGGATACTTTGTCGCCACCGGCCATTTTCGCGATGGAATTTTGCTGGCGCCGGTGACGGCGAGGTTGATGGGGCAGGTGGTCACCGGGAAGAAGCCCGAGTTTGATTTGAGCGCCTTCGCGGCCATGCGCTTCCCAAGCTAGAGCACCGCAATCGCCCCGATTGCGAGCCAAGCGAAGCGCATCGGCGGGGCCGTTCACCTCCGCAATCAAGGCTCTTGCCAGTATATACCGATAGACGTATATATGTATAGTGGCAGAATCGGAGCGCCGGATTGTCTGGGTCGGTTCGAGCCTTAGAGACTTGCGCGGGGTTCCCGCGCCAAGTCCGGCGCGACATCGGCCTGGCTCTCTACGCGGCGCAGCAAGGCGAAACCGATCCCTCGCCCAAGCCACTGAAAGGCTTTGGCGGAGGGTCTGTGCTTGAAATAGTCGCAGACTACAGCGGCAACACGTGGCGTGGAGTTTATACCGTCCGCTGCTCCGAAGCGATCTATGTCCTGCACACCTTCCAAAAGAAATCGAAGCGCGGCATTGCGACTCCGCAACGCGATCTCGACCTTATCCATCAGAGTCTGGCCGAGGCCGAACGACTCCACCGACGAAGGGAAAATTGATATGGCTACGAAAAGGAGAAGCGCGATGCGGGCGGAAAAAAGCAGCGGCAACGTTTTTGCGGACCTCGGCCTTCCCCACTCCGAACAGGAACTCCTGAAGGCAAAGCTCACGCTCCAGATTTACCGCCTCATCAAGGGACGCAACCTGACGCAAGCCGCCGCCGGCAAAATCCTCGGCATCAAGCAGCCGCATGTCTCTCTGCTGATGCGCAATCGCTCGGGGAACTTCTCCGTCGAACGATTAATGGATTTTCTAACCGCTCTCGGACAAGACGTGGAAATTTCGGTGAGGCCGGCCCGCAAGGATAAAGACCACGGCGAAGTGTCCGTCATCGCGTAGTCGAATCGCGCGAGAATTTATCGTCCCGTCGTCGGCATCGCAACTTCGCCCTTCGCATCCTGCCACAGAATGGCATTCAGCTCTTTCGCATCGACTGCGTCGGGACGCGAGAAATTCATCCGCG
>JBEKXO010000115.1:0-13878 GCA_049511995.1 Terriglobales bacterium | reverse complement strand
ATCTATGGCAGCACAGACTTTCTTGGAAACCCCCGGACGAATGCCTCGAAGATTGACATGGGCGCCTACGAAAACACGGGCGCTGCAATCACCAACTCGTTGACAGTGAATCTGACCGCGGGGAAGCACACTCTCGGACAGGGGCAGGCGACGACGCTGAAGGTCACGGTGTCGGCTAGTCCCGGCGGGGGCGGGGTTCCCAGCGGGACGGTGAGCTTCCTGCTCAACTCAGGCTTGCTGAAAAAGCTGCCGTTGCTACCGGCGAGCGCAACGGAGTCATTCGCAACTTTGCCGTTGAGTGCATCACAGCTCGCACCAGGCGCGAACACGTTGACGGCGGTGTACTCCGGAAATTCGATTGCGCCGTGTTGTCCGGTATCAGGACCGCCGGTTACGGTCTACGGAAGCTCAACCTCAACGCCCATCACGGTGACGCTGCGCTAGATTTTTGGAAACGACATTAAGGATTACGAGTCAGGCAAATCGAAACAATATGCCGTCCAACGGTCTACTCAACGAAGAACGCCGCCGCGAGATCCTCGAGATTTTGGATCGGGATGGACGCGTGCTCGTCAACGATCTGGCGCGGCGCTTTCATATTTCGCAGATTACGATTCGGAAGGACCTTGAGTTCCTAGACGCCCAGGGAGTTATTGAACGCACACACGGCGGCGCACTGCCGGTACAAACCGGCGCGCTGCTCGATCCGACGCTGCGCGAAAAGGAACAACTTCATCGCAAGCAAAAGACGCAGATTGCCCATGCCGCGGTCCGATTGGTAGAAGAAGGTCAATCGGTGTTGCTGGATTCGGGAACTACCACGACGGCCATTGCGCGTGCGCTGAAAAACATGGCGCAACTGACGGTGATCACCAATGCGGTCAACATCGCGGCCGAGCTCGCAGGAACGGAGGTTGAAGTCATCCTCACCGGAGGCACGCTGCGCAAGAACTCGTTCTCATTGGTTGGTCCTCTCGCCGAGCGCACTCTGCGCCAACTCAGTGCTGATATTTTATTTCTCGGCGTCGATGGCTTTGACACTTCGGCCGGGCTTTTTACTCCCAATTTATTGGAGTCGGAAGTGAACCGCGCCATGGTGGCTATTGCGCGCCGGACTGTCGCGGTTTGTGACTCAAGTAAATTTGGGCGCCGCAGCCTGTGCAACATAACGCCCGTTAGTACCGTTCATGAGGTAATTACGGATAAGCAGATTCCGAAGTCAGACTTGCGTGCGTTGAAAGAGGCAGGGGTAAAGGTGACATTGGTGTGATGGGAGCTGAACACGGACGATGAAATCAGTTGAAGTAACAGCGAATGGACAGCACACGCTGCACGAGGTCTTATCTCAGCCCCAATGCTGGAATGTGTGTCTAAGGAAGTTGGCGGCGAGCGCTGAGTTGCATGCGGCCGCGCGGCTCGCAACGACAGGCGCGGAATGGCTCTTCATAGGTTGCGGCACAAGTTACTATCTCGCACTGGCGGCTGCGGCAAGCTTCAACTATCTGAACTTACCGGCGCACGCAGTGCCCGCTTCTGAGTTATTGCTGTACCCTGCGCTAACTCTGCACGCGGGCAAGACGTATATCCCTATTGTAATTTCCCGCTCTGGCCGCACCTCTGAGGCAGTTCGCGTGGCAGAAGTGTTGGAGAAGGAGCACAATCTCCGCACCATCGCCATCACCTGCGCCGACGGTCAACCGCTGGAGGCCGCATGCAGCTTGACGTTGAAGCTTCTAGACGCCGACGAGCAGAGTACGGTCATGACCCGGTCATTTACATCTATGTTGCTGGGCCTGCAATACCTGGCGGCGACGGTTGCTGGCAATGATACGTTTCGGCGAGCCTTACTCGATCTTTCGGCGCAGGTCGAGCCGCTGTTGGATGACATTCCGCAGCGTTTGCGGTTGTTTGTCGAGTCGCGAAGCTTCTCCGACTTCGTCTTCCTGGCGCAGGGTCCACTGTTTGGCATCGCTTCGGAGTGTATGTTGAAGGTAACGGAGTCATCGTCTTCTTATGCGCAGGTATTTCACTCTTTAGAGTTTCGCCACGGCCCAAAATCGATTGCCGGCCCCGACACCTTGATTACATTCTTAATGTCGGAAACTTCTTACGACGCAGAAGTTGAGTTGCTCGAGGAAATGAAAGCTCTTGGCGCGGCTACAATGGTTATCGCCAACCGCGTCGATAGCCGCGCTCAGCGGGCCGCTGATTTCGCCATTGAACTTGGCGTCGAGTCGCCAGAATACGCGCGCCTGGCGGCATTCGTGATCTGGGGCCAACTCTATGGTGTTTACTACGGGATTAAGAAAGGGTTGAATCCTGACTCGCCGAAAAATCTAACGCGGGTGGTGGAACTCAAGAGCAGCACGTGACTATTAGCCTTCAGCCGTTGGCCTTTAGCTAGAACCTACGACGACCAGTCTCCATGTCCAAGCTCGATATCGCGATCGTTGGGGAAATCAATCTCGATCTCATTCTCTACGGATTGCCCGAGCAAATGCCCACCGAACGCGAACTGCTGGCCAGCGGCTTCGCCATAACACTGGGAAGTTCCTCGGCCATACTGGCGCATAATCTCGCCGCTCTTGGAAGCCGCGTGGGCTTTATTACGAAAGTGGGCGACGATTCTTTCGGCGCTATTGCTATGGAGCGCCTGCGCGAACGCGGCGTGGATGTAACGAAGGTCGTGCGGGGCGCCAAGTCCGGCGTAACCATCATTCTGCCGCACGAGCATGAGCGCCACATCCTCACCTTTCCCGGCACGATCTCCGAATTGCGCTTTGAAGAAATTGATCTCGGATATTTGGCCTCTGCCCGCCACTTTCATATGTCGTCACTTTTCCTGCAGCGTGAACTGTTGCCGCACCTGCCCGAGCTTTTTAGTCGAATGAAGTCTGCGGGACTGACCACATCGCTCGATACCAATGACGATCCGGAGGATCGCTGGGAGGGCGGTCTCGCCGACATTCTTCCTCACGTGGACATCTTGCTCCCGAATGAGCGCGAAGCGATGAAGATAACTCGCACCGGGAATGTTGAAGCCGCGATTGATCGGCTGGCGCAAACGGTGAAGACGGTCGTGGTCAAAAAGGGTGCCAGCGGAGCGATTGCGATTCACAACTGCCGCCGATTCAACGCGGAGGCTGTGCCCGTGAAGGTCGTTGACCCGGTTGGCGCCGGCGACAGCTTCGACGCTGGATTCCTTTACCAATTTCTGCGCGGCGCGGATATTGCAACGTGCCTAGCTTATGGAAATTTGTGCGGAGCCTTCTCCACGACCGCTTGTGGGGGCACGGAAGCGTTCCGCGACCCGGCGCGGATGCAAGGTTTTTTCGACGCGCCGAAAACGATCAATAAAGCTAGTGAATAACTGGGGTCGACTCGAGAGTTAACACTTCAAACGGCGCCAACGAAAATACGTATGGCGTACCTGCGTTCAAGCGAAGCGGCTTCGTCGACCGGTCGTTTATCCATGGACTTTTCGCATCGAACTGTGTAGGAGAGGCAACTGGAATCTCGAACGCCTGGCCTACATCCACCGAAAGGTGTTGCAGCTTGTCGCCTGGATTCCTAAGCACAAGAATTGCTTTTTCTGCCGACCATGAAGCCCAGCCATAGACTTCAAGTTTCGCTGGATCGCCGCCGACCCAGTGCGTATCCCGCAGAATATCTGCGTTCTCGCGCGACCACTTCGCGGCTTCCGCGATGGTGTCCCAGTTTTCTTTTGTCAATAGCGAAGGCGTGATGTACATCTCCTGCAATTGCGTTCCAGTGCCGAAATAATCATGCACCTCGCCGCCGAAATCATGATTCGGATCCGTGCTGAGATTCTTCGCATAACGCGCGTAGATGAGTCCGTGCAGCATCAGCGCATTGAGCGGGTAGAGTGGCCCCGCCTTCACCACATGCTGGTATGTGTCGGCGTCGCGATAAGTAATCCATTTCTGGCGCCAGGAGCCGACTCCGGCAAAGCTGTGATCGTCACCGCCTCGCCAGATAGAGTCGGCGTATTGCAGCCAAAACGGCGATGGGTATGTGCCCGTAGTGAGGTTGACGTATATGTCGGGCTGCGCAGCGCGCATATCCTTGATCAGGTTGATCGCTGCGTCGAAGTCGCTATCGAATTCGCTGCCGGGGATCACTTCGTTCGCATTTCCCGTACCGTCAATCTTGAATTGATTCACTCGGTAGGCGCGAATCATCTCCATGCAAACGTCGTGGAAATGACGATAGTATTTGGGTCCTGAGAGCGCGAAGCCATCCTTGTTCGTCTCGAAGCCTTGTTCCTTGCCGTACTTGATCCGTTCTTCATGCGGCTTTCCATACCCGCCCCAAGGGGACAACCAAATGCCGGGCGCCGCTCCGTATTTGGCGGTCGCCTGCTTCACGGGAGTGAATCCGTCGGGAAAGCCGGAGTTGAATTGCCAGAGAGTTTTCGGATCATCCCATCCGTCGTCGAAGAGAAAAGAGTCGAGCACGACGCCGCGCAATTTGTTCAACTCGGTTCCGAAAACATTGATTCGGTCGAGTGCGCCGGCTTGATCGAACTTGCCGAAATAACCAAGGTCGTACCAGGAGTTGTAATGCAGAAAGGTGCGATAGGGATGGGCTCGCTCACGCTCGACATAGTTGAGGAAGCCGCGACGCATTTGGGTCGGCAGCGTCACGCCGATGACCGAAGAATACTTCACTTCATGGTCAGCGGGCAGCGGGAGTTTCCGCGAAAGTGCGCAGGTCGCGACGCCAGCCGAGACGGTGCACCGTGAAAGTGGATGCTCGAAGCCCGCGAAAATATCATTGCCAACCACTGGGGAACCCATCACGGTCCCAACGACTTTTGCCGCAGGCAGCTTCCAATCAATCAGGCGAATTTCGGAAATCGGAACATCATGACTTAACGCGCCCAACGTAATTTCCTGCCGGAGATAGTTCGAACCATCGCGAAGAATTCCGGCCCATGTTACCTGGATGTTTTCGGAGGGCGACTTCAACGTGACTGTAATTTTCTTGCCGTTGATTCTTTCAGATAACCGAGCGGCGTTGGGGTTCGCGGGGAGATCTTCCACGGCGGGCGCGGACGCTATCGACATCTGCGTGGCGGGAAGTTGGCGACCGTTCTTCAAATAAATGACGAACACTTCGGACGGGACCGGTGGAGATTGTTTGGCGAGGCGATCGTCGAACTTTGTGAACTTGAATTTGCCGCTCTCTGTACTCCATTCGCCGACAAACGCACGGTTGGCTAGTGAGAGCTTGGTTCCATCGCTATCGGCAACTGCTTGTCCGGGATCAATCGTGAGAAGCGACGGAGGCAATGCGGCTGTCTGAGAATGGGCTATCGCCGCAACGCTCGCGAGTAAAGCAAGAAAAGCGAAGACCGGAAAAGATTTCACTGGAACCGTCCGCAGATAGATCGGCTATGATGGCGACTGCCTTCGATGAATTGAGTCATTGTCGAGGAGTTAAGCCTACCACGGCTTTTGAGAACGCAGCCGTTATGCGTTTCGGCGCTTCTTGCTTAGATTTTTTGCAATGAGCTTGCGTACTGAGATCGAGAGGGCTGGCGGATGACGGAAGCAGACAAGTTCATCGCGATGGTTTCGGCTAAGGCAAATGTCGATCTTCCCCTGAGTGAGTTTCAACCGCGCTCGATGCTGGTTACGCTCGTTCACGAAATATCGAGGGCGAAGTTTTCCGCGATTGACTTCCACAATCACCTCGATGCGCAGGATCCGGCCAACGTTGTTCGAATCATGGATGCCTGCGGAATTGAGAGGACTGTCAATATCACGATGAAGGTGGGGGATGAGGCGCGAGCCATCATGCGCCGTTTTCACACATTTGCGCCGGAGCGTTTCTCGACGATCGCGTGGATGGACTGGAGAGATCTTCACTCTTCTGGTTTTTTCCAACGAGCCGTTGAGAACTTGCGGAGCTTCGTTGAAGCAGGCGCCTGTGGGCTCAAAATCTGGAAGGACCTGGGTCTGCAACTGCGGGACGCAAACGGCGAACTGCTCCGAATTGACGATGAGAGGCTAGGGCCGCTCTTCGACGAGGCGGCGAAACTCTTCGTTCCGGTCATGTTTCACATCGCCGATCCGGATGCGTTTTTTCTTCCGATTGACCGGTTCAATGAGCGCTATGAAGAACTGGCGGCGCATCCGGACTGGGGTTTCCACGGATCGCAGTACAGCAAGGATGAGTTATTGGAGCAGCGCGACCGTGTGTTTGCGCGGCATCCTCAAACTACATTTGTCGCGGCGCATATGGCGGAAAAGCCGGAGAACCTGGGTTATCTCGATAAGTTGCTTTCTACACATCCGAATGTTTTTGTCGATATGAGCGCGCGAACCGCTGAGTTGGGCCGCCAGCCCTATACTGCGCGAGATTTTTTTGTGAAGCACGCCGATCGCATTCTATTTGGGACAGATCTGGTGCCGTCGATCGAGATGTACCGGCTACATTTTCGTTTTCTCGAAACCGCTGACGAATATTTCGAATATCCATCGCATGCGTCGCGGCAGGGGCGCTGGAACATTTACGGGCTGCATCTTCCCGATGATGTTCTGCGAAAAATCTATCGGGAAAACGCGCTGCGGTTGCTCAGCGGCCGTTTAGGCTAGCCAGCCCTGCGATTGATTTCGGACCGCTCTGGTCGTCAGAATTTATCGTCGTCAGAGTTTTTCTAAGAGCGGCTGCGGGCGACTGATGGCCTCGGCCAGGTCGCGCATGAATTCCGCTGCCCGCGCGCCATCGACCACACGATGATCGCTGGAGAGCGTTAACGTCATCATGGGACGAATTCCAGGTTGAGCGTCTAAACCGACTCCGACCGGCACCACTCGATCGGCGATTGCTCCGACGGCGAGAATTGCGGCTTGCGGCGGGATGATGATCGCAGTAAATGCATCGACTCCAAACATGCCGAGATTGCTGATGGTGAAGGTGCCACCCGCCAGGTCGGCAGGACGAAGTTTGCTGCTGCGCGCGCGTTCTGCCAGGTCAGTGCGCTTCTGCGCAATCTCGCTAAGCTTGATTTTGTCAGCATTGCGAATCACCGGGGCGACTACGCCGTCTTCTACGGCCATCGCTACTCCGATGTTGATATCCGTGTTCGCGCGAACAGATTCTCCGATCCAACTGCCATTCAGACGCGAATGCTTGCTGAGCACATGCGCCACCAGTGCAATGAGGAGATCGGTGTGCGTGAGTTTCGCTCCGCCTGCCAGTTCTATTTCGGCGACTAGCTTTTGGCGCGCCGCGTTCAGAGCAGAAGCGTCCACTTCGCGCACGACGAAGAAGTGAGGGACGGTCGTCCAACTCTGCGTGGTGCGCTCGGCCATCAGGCGAGAAATCGCGCTGCCGGTGTCAGAGAGCGCGGCAGGCGGGGAGCTTTTAGCTTCGGCGGCGGCGAGAATATCGGAGGCGAGGATTTCTCCACCGGCGCCCGAACCACGAACTTTGGCAAGATCCACGCCGCGTTCGGTGGCGAGTCGCCGCGCCTTCGGGGAAATCTTGACCGGGTGAATTGCGGATTGCGTTGCCGCTGAAGCAGGCGTTGCCGTGGGGCTTGCGGGCGCGGAGGTAGTTACGGGCGACGTGGTTTTTCTTCCCGATGTGGCAGTGATTTCGTCGATCGGCGGAGCTTCGCCGGGGCGGACAATCCAGGCGATGGTTTGGCCCACGGGAACTTCGGCGCCGGCCTGGACCTTGATTCCGGTGAGAACGCCTTCGCCGGGCGATTCAATTTCCATCACCGCTTTGTCAGTTTCGATCTCGAGGAGCGGCTCGCCTTTCGCGACCGATTCTCCTTCTTCTTTCAGCCATGAAATGAGCTTGCCAGTTTCCTGGGCCATTTCAAGCGCGGGCATGACTACACTGATCGCCATAGTTAGATAGCTCTGCCTGAATTCGAAATTTGTTGGTGGAGCGCGGTGCGCTTTTTAGTCGCTCACGCCTACTCGTTCCTTTCGTGAGCTTGCTTCGATCATTTCGCGCACACGCTTGCTCGGCTTCGATTCGGTTTCGCGGATGGCGGGCAGCGGTCCATCGACGGTGACGTAGTGCCGGCCGGCGACCAGAAGTTCTTCGGCGGGAAAGCGCGTGATGACCTCGTGGCCGGTTTCGGTGACGACAATTTCTTCTTCGATGCGGGCGGCGCTCCAGCCGTCGGTCGAAGGCCAGAAAGTTTCGAGCGCGAACACCATGCCCGGCTTGATCTCGCAGGAATGTTCGAGCGAGACGAGACGGCTGATGACAGGCTTCTCCCAGATGGCGAGGCCGATGCCGTGACCGTATTGCAGCGCGAAACAGGCTTCTTCGTTGGGGAAACCGAATTCTTGTGCTTTCGGCCAGACGGATGCAATCTCGGCTGTGGTGCGCCCTGGGCGTACGAGTTCGATCGCGGCGTCGAGATATTCGCGGCAACGCTTATAGGCATCATTCATGGCGTGTGAGGCGTAGCCGATCGTGAAACAACGGTAGTAACAGGTGCGATAGCCCATGTAAGAGTGGAGGATGTCGTAATAGACGGGGTCGCCGGGACGCAACACGCGATCGGAAAAAACGTGGGGATGCGGATTGCAACGCTCACCGGATATTGCGTTGACGGCTTCGACGTATTCGGAGCCCATGTCGTAGAGCACCTTGCTCACCAGGCCGACCGCCTGATTTTCGCTCATGCCCGGCTTCATGGCGCGATACAGTTCGTCGTAGGCGGCGTCGACCATCATGGCGGAGTGGTTGAGCAGGCTGATCTCGTCGCGCGTTTTGATGAGGCGCGCTTCCGACATCAGCGCCTGGCCGTCGACTACTTTTATTCCTTCTTTTTGCAAAGCGAACAGGACGGGCAATTCGATGATGTCGATTCCGACGGGCTCTTTATGGAGGCCGCGCATTTCTAGCTCGATGCGAATTTTTTTCGCGACATCTTCGGCGCGGCCCATCTCTGGCGTCATAGCGCCGCGCAGCACGGAGATGCCGGCGCGCGAACGCTCTCCGAGCCAGGGGCAATGCAGTTGGTGGTGCTTCGCGGCGGATCCAAAGTCCCACAGGATCGGCTCGTCGTTTTGGGGAAGAAGGGTGAAGCGATTCGCCTTGTCTTGCGCCCATGTTCCAATGTGAGTCGCCGTCAGGTAGCGGACGTTGTTCATGTCGAAGCAGAGCAGTGAGCCCATCTCAGACTTCTGTAGAAGATCTTTGGCGCGTGCCAAGCGTTCGCGGCGCAGGCGATCAAAGTCGATCCGGTTTTCCCAATCCACCGCCATCGTTCCGTAAGTTGGAAGAGCCATAATTTCTCCTTAAGAGAGCAGGTCGGAGGTTACCAAGTCAGAGGTTAGAGGTCAGATTGCAGAGGTAAGAACCAAAAGCAACTTAGCCATGAAAAGGGTTCTTACCTCTGCAATCTGACCTCTAACCTCTGACCTTCTTTACCTTCCGCACATCGTGCGCGCGGCTTCAAACACAGTTTGTTCGGTCGGTACAGTTACATCTTCTAATGGCGGCGAGAACGGAATTGGAACATGCATCGCGCCCATGCGTTTTACCGGAGCGTCCAGATCGTAGAATGCGCCGGTGGCAATCACTGAGGCAAGTTCGGCGGTGACACCGTAGCGTTCGTAGCCTTCATCGAGAACGATTGCGCGTGAGGTTTTTTTGGCCGATTCGATCAGCGTCTTTTCGTCGAGCGGCCACATGGTGCGCGGATCAACCACTTCGGCGCTGATTCCGATTTCTTCGAGCATTGTGGCTGCGCCGAGCGCGACTTGCACCATGCTGCTGGTGGCGACGAAAGTGATGTCCTCGCCTACACGTTTTATATCCGCGACGCCTAGCGGCACTGTGTAATCTTCCGCGGGCACCGAGCCTTTGAGTTTGTACATCATCTTGTCTTCGAAAAAAACGACGGGATTGTCATCGCGAATCGCGGCTTTGAGCAAGCCCTTGGCGTCGTAGGGCGTGGAGGGGAGAACAACTTTTAATCCGGGAACGTGGCAGAACCATGCGTGCAGGGATTGCGAATGTTGTGCGGCGGAACGTCGGGTTGCTCCCATGGTGGTGCGCATCACCATCGGGACTTTCCACTTGCCGCCCGACATGTAGTGCACTTTGGCGGCCTGGTTGACCATCTGGTCCATGGTCAGCGTGACGAAGTCGCCGAACATGATGTCGACCACGGGACGCATTCCGGTCATCGCCGCGCCTACGGCGAGCCCGGTGAAGCCAGCTTCTGAAATCGGCGTATCGAGCACACGCTCTTTGCCGAATTCTTCGAGCAAGCCGGAGAGAACTTTGAACGGCGTGCCTGCTTCGGCTACATCCTCGCCCATGATGCAGACAGTTTTATCGCGACGCATCTCTTCGGCCAGCGCCTCGCGAATCGCCTGCGCGAATGTCAGTTCGCGAACTTTTTCACTTTCGGCATGAATATGCGCCTCAGGCATACACGTCCTCGTCGACTTCGTCCACAGACGGATAAGGCGCGGCGACGGCGAATTCGACCGCCTTCTTCATCTCGGACTCAAGCTCACTCTCAACGCGAGCCAACATGACCGCGTCGGCGAGATTCTGCTCAATCAGCCATTTCCCAAAATTTGCGATCGGGTCGCGCTCGGTTTTCCAAAGATGTTCTTCCTGTTTGGAGCGGTAATACTCGCGATTGATGTCGCCTACGTGATGGCCGTGATAGCGATAAGTATTGCAGAGCAAGAATGATGGGCCATCACCGCGGCGGGCACGATCGACCAGTCGCTTTGCGGTGTTATAGACGGACCGCACATCCTGGCCGTCGACCGTCGCTGCTTCGAGGCCGAAGGAGGTGGCGCGGGCCGCGATATCTCCGGCGACGCATTCCGAGTAGTGCGTGTACTCGGTATAGAGATTGTTCTCACAGACGTAAATGACCGGCAGTTTGAAAAGTTGCGCGAGGTTCATCTCTTCGTAGAGCACACCCTGGCCGAGCGCGCCTTCTCCGAAGAAACATACTGACACGCGGTTGTTGCCGAGGCAGCGCGCCGAGAACGCGGCTCCCGTGGCGATTCCGGCGCTGCCGCATACGATGGCGTTTGCTCCCAGGTTGCCGGTAGCGGGGTCGGCGATGTGCATGGAGCCGCCTTTGCCTTTGCAGTAGCCGGCTTTTTTGCCAAGCAATTCGGCGAACATTCGATCGGGGGACGCACCTTTCGCCAGGCAGTGGCCATGACCGCGATGGGTGCTGGTGATGTAATCGGTGCGTTCGAGCGCTTCACATACGCCAACCGCGATCGCCTCTTCGCCAATGTAAAGATGAGCCAGCCCGGGCATCAGGGCGCGCGTGTAGAGCTCGTTGACCTGCGCCTCAAATTGCCGGATGGCCATCATCTGCCGATACATGCGCAGCCACAGGGCGACTTTTTCGGAAGCTTCTTGGGGCTGGGTGGCGGTTGTCATTTTGCTTTATTCTCGAACTCTCAATTTTATTTCTGAATTCCCGACATGCGCGCGAGAACGTCAAAGACGACGGCGAAGTCGAGCTTCTCCCACCCCATGGCGCGCGCGGCGGTCAGAAATTCGTTGCTGACGGCGGTCGTCGGAAGGGGCACGTTGAGTTTACGGCCCAGATCCATCGCCAGCAGCATATCCTTCTGCATCATGTTGACGTCGAACCACGCTTCTTCCGGTTGCTGCAATACAAACGGTCCGCGATAGACGACCATTGGCGAGGCGATGGCGCTGTGCACCATGACGTCGACCGCGACCTCGCGCGATATTCCGCTCTTCTCCGCCAGCAGCACGCCTTCAGAAAACGCCATCATCTGCACCGCCAATTGCAGATTCAACGCGATCTTCATTGACAGCGCCACGCCATTGTCGCCGACGTGCGTGACCTTGGGGCCAACGTCTTGAAGCAAAGGCTTCAGATGCTCGAAGGTTTCCTTGCGGCCTCCGACCATGACAGAAAGCTTGCCTTGCTGCAAAGTGATAACGCTGCCGGATACGGGAGCGTCAACCATATCGGCACCCTTTTCACGAATTTTCGCAGCCAGCGCGCGGCTCACTTCGGGGCTGACCGTGCTCATGTCGATGTAATACTTGCCCCGTCCAATGCCGGCTAACAATCCATCGGGCCCCTCGGTAACCGCAGATAGCGCCGACGCGTTCGTCACCATGGTGAATGTGACGTCCGACGCTGCCGCGACCGCTTTCGGAGATTCGGCAAATTTCATGCCTTTGTCGATCAGCCACTGCGCCTTGGAGCGCGTGCGGTTGTAGCCGGTCACAGCGTGGCCCTTTTCGAGCAGGCGGGCCACCATGTTGCCGCCCATCACGCCGAGACCGATAAATCCGAGTTTGGCCAAAAAACCCTTCTCTCTACCCTATGAATTCGGCTTATTACGCGAGGTGCTGCGGGAGCTTTTCTTTGCTGGAGTAGACGATGAATCTTCCAGCACCTGCCGGAGGTGAGCGCGCATGGCTTCGCGCGCCGCATCCGAATCGTGTCGCTCGATGGCCGCCAGAATGCGTTTGTGGTGGTATTGGCCGCGCTGCGGGCCGCCCTCAACATTAAAGATGCGGCTGCGCTGCTCGCGTAACAGTCCAACAATCGAATCGAGCAAAGAGAGAATCAGCGGATTGCCGACCGCCTCCGCCAGGGCTAGATGGAAATCGAGGTCGGCTTCCACATATCCGTCCGGGTCCTGCAGGTTGCGATCCATTTCGGCGACCGCTTCGCGCATGGTGGTAAGGAGTTGGTCCTCAATCCGGCCGGCGGCGAGGCCAGCGATATCGGGCTCGAGCACCAGTCTCAACTCGGCGAGATTCGCCGATCCCTCTTGCTGGTTGACGCGGATCATCAGATCGAGCGACTGGCGCGTGGCTTGCGAAGTGCCGTTGGTCACGAATGTGCCGCGTCCGGAGTAGGCCTCGACTAATCCTTTTTCGCGGAGAGTCTTAACTGCTTCGCGCACCGCGGTGCGGCTGACGCCGAAGCGCTGGGCGAGATCGCGCTCCGCCGGCAATTGATCTCCGGGCTTGAGCTGACCCTTGAGGATCGAGTCCTCGACCTGCTGCACGATCTGCTCGTACAGGCGCGACGTTTTGACTGCCCGATACATCGGCTTGGCGGCTAAAGGGCCGGCCGCTGGGTTGCTCATACGAGCCTCGACAAAAGCCCAAACATTTGCCATATCGGTATAGTGGTATGACCACT
This sequence comes from Terriglobales bacterium, assembly GCA_049511995.1. Classification (GTDB taxonomy): domain Bacteria; phylum Acidobacteriota; class Terriglobia; order Terriglobales; family Acidobacteriaceae; genus Acidiflorens. Next base: position 692 of record JBEKXO010000115.1, on the reverse strand, counting down.
ATACCATAAGGCAGAGTTGCACGACTATTGAATCCACACCGTCTTAATATTCACAAATTCGCGAATCCCATGCTCGGCCAATTCGCGTCCATGCCCGGAATACTTTACTCCACCGAAAGGCAGGCGTGGATCGGAGGCTACCATCTTGTTCAGAAAGACCATGCCGGCATCGAGTTCGTTGATGAACCTCTCGGTTTCGGCCGGATCGTTCGTCCAGGCGCTGGCGCCCAGTCCGAAACGAATGTCGTTCGCGATGTGGATCGCTTGATCGATATCCTTCACGCGAAAAATTGACGCTACCGGCCCGAAAAATTCTTCTCTGTAAGCGGGCGAAGCTTTCGGAATATCGGTGAGCACGGTGGGCGCGTAGAAGGCGCCAGGACGATCGAGAGGATGGCCTCCGGTCAGCACGCGCGCGCCCGCGGCCACCGTTTTTTGCACGTCATCATCGAGAGCAGCGATCGCGTCCTCACTCGATAGTGGACCGAGTTGCGTGCTCTCTTCAAAGGGATCGCCCACGCGCAACTCGCTCATGCGTTTCACGAACTTACGTTCGAAGTCATCGGCAATTTTCTCGGACACGATAAATCGTTTGGCCGCAATGCACGACTGACCGTTGTTCTGGACGCGGGCATCGACCGCGGTCGCGACCGCCGTATCGAGATCGGCGCTCGGCATGACGATAAAAGGAT
>JBEKXO010000114.1:0-13956 GCA_049511995.1 Terriglobales bacterium | reverse complement strand
TACGTGAACGCGGGGCTCGCCCAGGAATCCCCATTGCCGGTTCTCGGAGTTCTCAAGCACCAGACGCGCGACTTCAGCTTCCGAGACCTTGCGTTCCGAAGCCACACGGCGAATCTGGAACTGCGCCGCCGCCGGCGAGATATCCGGATCGAGACCTGAACCGGATGTGGTCACCAGATCGACTGGGATAGGAGTACCGGGATTCTCGGCTTGCAGTTTGGCAACGTCTGCGTTGACGCGAGCAATCAACTGCGCGTTGGTCGGGCCCAGGTTCGACCCGCCGGAGGCAGTGGCATCGTAGCCTGCAGCGCCCGCGGCCGATGGGCGCGAATGGAAGTAGCCCGGCCCCGAAAATGGCTGCCCGATCAGGCGCGAACCGACTACCACTTCGTCCTTCCCGCGGATTAGCTGACCGTTGGCCTGCTTGGGGAAGATCAGCTGTGCGAGTCCGGTCACCAGCAGGGGATACAGAATTCCCAACAGGACCGTCGTCGCGATCGTCATAAGTACTGCCGTGATCAGATTTTTCTTCATTGCTTTTCTCTGTATCAAATCTCCTTGAGCCCAACTCTGCTCTACACCAGCTTGATACCGGTGATGAACATGTCGATGAGCTTGATGCCGATGAACGGGACCACTAGGCCGCCGAATCCATACACCAGCAGATTCCGCCGGAGCAGAGATTCGGCGTTCATCGCCTTGTATGCAACCCCGCGCAGCGCCAGCGGAATCAGGGCAACGATGATCAGCGCGTTAAAAATAACGGCCGAAAGGATTGCCGACTGCGGCGTCTGCAGCCCCATGATGTTCAGCGCATTCAGCACGGGAAAGGTCCCGGCAAACATTGCCGGGATGATCGCAAAATACTTGGCCACGTCATTCGCAATCGAGAAGGTGGTGAGTGCTCCGCGCGTCATCAGCAACTGCTTACCGATCGCCACCACTTCTATCAGCTTGGTGGGATTGGAATCCAAGTCCACCATGTTGCCCGCTTCTTTGGCCGCTTGTGTGCCGGTATTCATCGCCACCCCTACGTCGGCCTGCGCCAGTGCGGGCGCGTCGTTCGTACCGTCGCCGGTCATGGCGACGAGTTTTCCCTCGCCCTGTTCGCGGCGAATCAAATCCATCTTGTCCTTCGGCGTCGCCTCCGCCAGAAAATCGTCGACGCCCGCTTCGCGTGCAATCGCCGCCGCCGTCAACGGGTTGTCGCCGGTAATCATGACCGTCTTAATACCCATCGCGCGCAGTTGGTTGAAGCGCTCGCGCATGCCTCCTTTGACAATATCTTTCAGGTAGATCACGCCGAGGGCCCGCTGATTTTCGGCGACGACCAGCGGAGTTCCGCCCGAGCGAGCGATCTGTTCGACGCTTGCCTGAATCTCACGCGGTAGTGAAGTGCCGAACTGATGCAGATATTTGGTGATGGCGTCGACGGCGCCCTTGCGGATCTCGCGACCGTCCAGGTTCACACCTGACATGCGGGTCTGGGCGGTGAAGGGAACGAATACGGCTTCGTGCGAAGCCAGTTCGCGGCCGCGCAGGCTGTATTTCTCCTTAGCTAACACGACGATGGAGCGGCCTTCGGGCGTTTCGTCGGCCAGCGAGGAGAGTTGAGCGGCATCGGACATCTCGGCGTCGGTAATTCCGGGAGCGGGGATGAACTCCGCTGCCTGACGATTACCGAGCGTGATCGTCCCCGTTTTGTCGAGCAGTAGTGTGTTGACGTCGCCAGCGGCTTCCACTGCGCGCCCCGACATTGCCAAGACGTTGTGTTGCACCAGGCGGTCCATGCCCGCGATACCGATGGCGGACAGCAAGCCTCCAATGGTGGTTGGGATCAGGCACACGAGAAGAGAAACGAGAACGAAGACTGTTTGCGGCGATCCTGAGTAAATGGCGAAGGGTTGCAGGGTAACCACGGCAAGCAGAAAGATGATGGTCAGGCCCGCCAGCAGAATGTTGAGCGCGATCTCGTTTGGAGTTTTCTGCCGTTCAGCGCCTTCGACGAGCGCGATCATCCGGTCGAGAAAAGTTTCGCCGGGGTTAGAAGTGATGCGAACTTTGATCACGTCCGACAGTACACGTGTTCCGCCTGTGACCGCTGACCGGTCACCTCCAGCTTCGCGAATTACGGGCGCGGATTCGCCAGTAATCGCGGACTCGTCCACCGAAGCCACACCCTCAATAACTTCGCCATCGCCAGGGATTAACTCGCTGGCGACCACCATCACGATGTCGCCGGATCGCAGCCTCGCGCTGGGGACCGTCTCCGTTCCTCCGTTCGGCAGTAAACGCTTGGCCATTGTTTCAGACCGCGCTTTGCGCAACGTGTCGGCTTGCGCTTTCCCGCGTCCTTCGGCCATAGCCTCAGCAAAATTTGCGAACAGCACGGTGAACCAGAGCCAAAGCGTGATCTGCAGATTGAACGCAAAGCTCTGTTTCTCGCGAAACAAGAGGAGCGTCGTTACCACGCTGCCCACCTCGACCACAAACATGACGGGATTCTTCATCATGGTGCGAGGATCGAGTTTCACCACGGCGTCAACGAGCGCCCGCCGGATAATTTTTATGTCCCACAAACTCTTGCTTTTCTTTTCCGCCATATTCCTCTTCAGAAAGCATCCGCTTCAGAAAGTCTTTCCTGCCATCATCAGCAGGTGCTCAAGCACGGGTCCCAGACTGAGAGCCGGGAAAAATGTGAGCGCTCCGACGATCACGATCACTGACACCAGCAGCACGCTAAACAAGGGAGTGGTTACCGGGAACGTACCTGCCGAAGCCGGCACCGCTTTCTTCTTCGCCAGATTGCCGGCGATTGCCAGCATCGGGATGATCATAAAGAATCGCCCGACCAGCATCGTCATTGCGCCCGCCGTGTTATACCAAAGCGTGTTGCCATTTAATCCGGCAAATGCGGAGCCGTTGTTTCCTGCCATGGACGTGAACGCGTAGAGGATTTGCGTCAAGCCATGTGGACCCCCATTGCTGATGCTCGAAGTGCCAAATCCTTCGACCGATGAAATGCCGGTGAGCACGAGAATAATCAACGGAAAAACCAGTGTGACCAGCATCGCCATCTTCACGTCGTAAGCTTCAATCTTCTTGCCTAGATACTCCGGTGTGCGCCCGACCATGAGTCCGGCGATAAATACTGACAGCACAACATAGATCAGGATTCCGTAGAGGCCGGCGCCCACGCCCCCAAACACGGTTTCGCTGAGCATGATGTTGACCAGCGGCACCATTCCGCCGAGCGGAGTAAAGGAATCATGCACGCCGTTGATCGCGCCGCAACTCGCGTCAGTAGTGACTGTCGCGAACAGCGCGGAGTTGGCAATGCCGAAGCGTACCTCCTTACCTTCCATGTTGCCGCCGGGTTGCAGCGCGGTAGCGTGTTGCTCGACTCCGTGCAGCAAAGGATTGCCCCGCGCCTCGGCCCAGTACGCGACGGTAACACCGCACAGGAACAGAAAAGCCATTGCCGCCCACACCGCCCAGCCATGACGCGGCGATCCCGTCATTCGTCCTAGCGTGTAAGTGAGACCTGCCGGGATGGCGAAGATGGAGAGCATCTGCAGGAAGTTACTGAGTGGTGTGGGATTCTCAAACGGATGGGAGCTGTTGGCATTGAAGAATCCGCCACCGTTCGTGCCCAGCATCTTGATCGCTTCTTGAGAGGCAACTGGGCCTTGCGCGATCATCTGATCAGTGACCGTGTCCATCACCGGCTTGCCATCGGCGCCAACCATGGGCTTGCCGTCGGTTCCGGTCTTCTGCACCTGTTGCGGTTCGAGTAACTTTGCGGTGTCATAAGGCCTGAAGTTCTGGACAACTCCCTGCGAAACCAGAAGCAGCGCATAAATGATGCAAGCGGGCAGCAGCACCCACAGGGTAGAGCGGGTCATGTCGACCCAGAAATTACCGATTGTGTCTTTTTCCTTGCGCGAGATGCCGCGAACGAATGCGATGGCCAGCGCGATTCCAACCGCTCCCGATGCGAAGTTATGGTAGGCCAAGCCAGCCATTTGCGTGAGATAGCTCATGGTCGACTCGCCTGAATAATTCTGCCAGTTAGTGTTGGTGGTGAACGACGCAGCGGTGTTGAAGGCCAACGCTTGAGCGACCGCGCCGAACTTCTGCGGATTCAACGGCAGATACTGCTGCACTCGCTCAATCAGATAAAGCACCAGCATGGTGGCGCCGCTGAATAGCAGCATGGTGAATGCATATTCCGTCCAGCGCATCTCGTGGCTTTCATCGACGCCAGTGACGCGATAAAGCAACCGCTCAACCGGCCGAAGTACAGGATCGAGCAAGGTGCGCTCGCCACTGAATACCCTTGCCATGAAGACGCCAAGCGGCTTGGTGATCGCCAGAATCAGGGCCAGAAATACGCCGATCTGTATCCACCCATTGGTTGTCATTTCAGAATTTCTCCGGCCTCAACAAGGCGTACAGCAGGTAGACCATCAGTCCGGCACTTATAATCAGCATGATGACTGCTTCAGCATTCATATCGGATTGCCTCAGTTAATTCGCCTCAGCCAACTTGCGCTCATCGAATTCGATCGCAGAATTCCACATAACCGAGCGATAGCACGAAAAACGCTATCGTAACCACGACAAAGACTAGATCTTGCATGTTGGATATCCTCCCCTCATGAATACGCACGACGTGAGCGGGCAATGAATCCTTCCCCTGCGAATCGAAGGCGGTTTCCTTGTCTCTCGATTAAATTCCGCCCGCCGTAAAAAGGGAGTAAGTAGTTCATAAGGAAGTCATAAAGATAGAAGAGTCTCCAAGGAGGGACTATTGTCCGGAGAATTTCAAGATCGCCCACAAATCGAAGACTGCAATGGCTGCGACCGACAGTATTACGGCGAAAAAGCGCCTATGCTACGCGGCAATGCTCACTGTGTTCAACCTCCACTACCCCATGATTCCAGTTTTTTCGGCGTCACTTGCCAATGGCCGGACGGTATCGCACGCGCGATTGGGTTAGTTCTTTAACGTCCAGTTGTCCGTCGTGGTTTACGTCCAACCTGTCGAACTCCGCTTCCATGAACCGCATCCATTCCTGCCTGGAGACTTTGCCACTCTTATCCGTGTCCATCAGGAGCAACAGTCTTTTAGCCATTTCCGTCGCTTCGGCAAGCTTCTTGTCTTGTTCCGCTTTTTCAGCCGCCGAAGTTGGAGCAACTACACCGGTCGATTTTTCCGGTTGCGTTGTGGCTGCAGCCACGACTGTAACTCCACCTAATACCACTCCTACGATAATGGAGAGAACCGTTGGCCAAGACCTAACCATGTGTCACCTCGGTTGAAATCGCCCGGGCATATGAATGCGAGGTGCCATCCGCGGCAACTCGCATTCAATACTAGAACTTGACCATGATGTCTATGTCGATCAGATTTTCTGCCCTGCGCAGATCGGGTTGCCATAGGCTGCTGCCTTGCGATGCGCAAGCCGTTTGGGCGAGAGCTAAGTTCGCGGCCATGGTCAACGCTGAGTTATCCCCAAAGCCGGTGTTGCCTCCGTTCATGCAAGCGTAGAACTGGGGAAATCCGTTGTTGGTGTAGGGCACTCCACCCGAGCCCGGCGGCGTAACTCCGCCACGTCCCGACCAATAGGGCACACTGGCATGGCGAAAGTCGTATTCCCAGCGGAAGGTCAGCCACTGCCGGGGCATGTAATCGTACGTAAGCGATGTATCCCAAGCCTTGAATGGGTCTCCGGGGTTCCCCGTGAAGTAGGGGGCGTTGATGGCCGCGGAGGAGGCGGTTTCACCATTGATGGGCGGTAGCAGGACCAGATAGCGTCCCGGATTGTTGATCATGCCTCCGCCAATCGTTAGCCCGTACAGATCCTTCTTGAACCACAAGCGGTTGTAGAGCATCCAGCCAACGAAGCTCTGCTTGGGATCGATTCCCCCCTGTGGAAAGTTATAACTCGCTGGCGCCAGCGCATCCCTCTTGTCACCGTGGCAGCTGACGCCCGCTAGCGTGGCGGTGCTGGGACCGAATTCGCAACCCAAGTCGCCTGTGAACGAGAACGCCATCTTGTCGAGGGGCTTGCCCGGTTTGTCGTAATACTTGATCTCAATGCTGTTATCGGTGTGGACGCGACCGCGATTCTGTATGTACAGGTCATCGTGGCCAAGACCGTAGTTGTTGGAAATGATGTTTACCCACGGCCGCGGCGTCCATTTGATCTGTCCGCCTAATCCTTTCCGCGTGTTGGATGAGCCATAAGACTGCCATCCGTTGATGATCCAGGGTTCAATCTTCAGGTGTGGCGTGGGGAAGATCTGTATCCGAACGCCCTCGAAAAACCATGGCGTGTTAGACGAAACATAGGACGGTTGATAGGCCCAGTTATCGTAGTTGTAATAGCTGAACAGGCCGATGTACGACATGAAAATTCCCGCGTCGATGTTGATTCCATTCAACGCGTTGATGTGATAGCCGCCGTAGGCTTCCGCCAGATAACGATCCGCGTCGGCGATATTCCACTGCCCCTTTGCGTAACTGGGATCATTGCGGATGGTCGCGGTAGAGTACATGCCAAACTGAGTCATGAGCCGGGCGCGAACATTATCGTAGTGAAAGTCGCCGCCGACGCCAAGCTGCTCCAACTGGATTTCGTTGGAGCGGAACAGTTCACTCGACCCGCCCATCGAGTCGTCGATCGGCTTATTGAAATCGTAAGTGTAAGTAACATCCGCACGAATTTCCGGGGTAAAGAATTTCGAATCGAAGGCCGTGTCTTTGTTGCGCGGGTTGCCGTTTAGCCAGGTCCAGTCCCAGTCCGAAAATGGCACAATCTTTTCCTTTTTCGTAGGCTCAGCCGCTGACGAATCGCTTGCTGCCTGCGTCACCATTGCCTGAGCCGGCGAGGCTGCCGGTGAGGCCACTGGTGCGGCCTCCAAGCTTCTTGCGGGAGTCACAGCCAACAAAGGCGTCTCAGGCGCCGCGGTGCGGCTCTTCAATTCCGCTTCCAGCAGTTCGATCCGCGCCTTCATGGCCGCGAGCTCCCTGGCGATATCCGCTGTGCTAACCGAATCGGGAGCGGCGACCGCGGGGCGCGTGGGCGACACATCTGTTCCAGCTGGCGCCGATTCATGCAGAGCTGCCACTTTCGCCGGAGCGTCCGCTTGCGCCAGAGTCTGCCCGTAACCTCGCGGAGCCTGACTTATCGCGAGACTCAAAACAAGCATCGAAGGAAAAGTCGAAATTGCCAAGGCTTTACGCATCAGACTATTTGTGATTTTCAAGTTCGCATCCTTCCCGGTGAAGTCCGGCCCTGTCAAATCAATGGCGGTTGTCCGCGAGAATGAATGGACAACTCGTCCCTGTTATCGTCGGTGAATCACCATCACATCTGAAAATCCGTAAGAGTCGCGTAAGAAATTTATAAAGAACACGTAAAGAGTTTCAACCACTTATGATTTATAGCGACTCCGACGGTCCGCACACACTAAAGGCAGGCAAGAATCCAGTCCAATTCATATTTCTCATTGCACCTATCAGAGTCACTGCTACTTACGACTGCGTTTTCCGCCGTGCTCACTTTATATGTCTTGGTTGAAGACGTAGGACGGCGAGGCTGCTCGAGGAGACGGTGTACGACACGCGAACTGGTCATCCCATCAACAACAATTTTGCCGACTATATAGGGGCTGTAAACGCTGACATTCCTGAACTCGATTACTCATCCGGATTGAAAAGCTTATTGCTGGGCCGGCGCAGGTGAGAGCATAGCCACTTATCCCGGCTGCAGGCTTCGGGTTAAGCCGTCTTCGCGTTAAGTCGGGCCTCGATTGTCTCCAGCAACTGAGCCCCTGCTTCGCCCGCGTCACTCGTGGAAAAGTCGCTTCCCAGTTCGATGACCGGCAGCCGGGCACACGCGCTTTGAAAGGCCGGCGGCTTGGCTGCAGTTGCAGTCATGTCGGGCCCTACGAGCAGCAGATCAAAATGTGTGATGCGCATCAGCAGCACGGCGTCGCTGACGCGCATGCTGCTTTGGACGTCATAGCCGGCGCGGTGCAGCAATTCGCGCAAGTAGGCGAGCACGTCGGCGTTAGTGTCGAGGCAAAGAACGCTACGGCCTTTCGGGACCGGTGTCTCGGAGCGCGCCCCCGGTGCGTAAAATGCGGCGACTGCCTTCTCCTCCGACTCATGCACGTCAAAGACGCTGGTTAAGCGAGACATTTCCAACACTCGGCGCACAAAATCCGGCACGTTGCAGAGCTTGAGTTCTCCGCGCGCCTGCCGCGTGGTGGTGAGAGCGCGGACAATGGTGCCGAGCCCGCTGCTATCGATAAATCCCACTTCGCCCAGGTGCAACACGAATGATCGGCGTGTATGTAACAGCCAAGCGAGGTGCGCGCGGAGGGATTCGCTTTCGCGTCCTCCGATGATTCGTCCCTTGCAATGCACGATGGTGACGCGGCCGACTTCTCGAGTGTCAAGCGACAATAGCAATGGGCCTCCGATGGAGCGGGTATTAAGCCTGCGGAATCGCCACATTATATGCCCACGCCCGGCGAGGCCGAATGCTAACAGAAAAATCCAAAAGCGTTGCAATCTTCATCTGCGACCGTTGCGAAATTCAACGACAAACTTCCCATATGTAAACCACTGATTTCAAGCGGCTATAATCTCCGTCCCACCTGAACATTGAAAAAATCAACTTTTTCTCTATTGCAATTTCCAGCAATCGGCTGTTGACGATCTCCGCACAGAATTCCAGCGGACAATCTTCTCTTGTATCCATCACCTGCATTTGATTAGAGATCGATGGGCAGGGCGATCTTGTCTCGTAGTGCGCCTCGTTTGGCCTGGCGATTGCCTTTAAGAAAAGTGCTGAGTGGCTCGCTAGACGGCCCTCCGACGAGGTGACTTATGACAGTCCTACTGGTTCTCTTCACATTCGCAGCTTTCTTAGTAATCGACTATTTCCGCAGCCGTAACGCAACCACCGAACCTTTAACCGTTAAGCATGCGGGTGCCGGCGCAACTGCACCACGTCTTCAGCCGGCCCTGGTCGCGGGCTTCGCTGTTCCTGAAAATCTTCGCTATCATCCCGGGCATACCTGGGCACTGAGTGAGAGCCCGAACCTGGTGCGCGTGGGCATGGACGATTTTGCCTCGAAGCTCACTGGCAAGCTGGAAAGCATCGCGCTTCCGCAACGCGGACAATGGATTCGCCAGGGACAAAAGATGTGCACCATTCATCGAGACGGCGTTGCCGTCGATATGGTTTCGCCGATCGAGGGCACGGTGTCGGATATTAACGAGACGGTTGCACGCGACCCGAAACTCGCGCTCAACGATCCCTACGGAGACGGCTGGCTCGTAACCGTCCAAGCCCCAGACGCCAAGACAAGCCTCAAGAATTTACTGGGAGGCGCACTGGCCCGTTGGTGGACAGAAGAGTCCGCAATTCGCCTGCAACGCCGCAGTCCACTCGCGCTCGCTGGCGCCTTGGCCCAGGACGGTGGAGTGGCCGTGAACGATCTGTCAACTCAGATTCCCGATCAGGAGTGGCTGCCACTGGCGAAAGAATTCTTCCTGTCCTAAGTCACGACGCGCGGGAACGAGCCACCTAGCTCGTCGTCGAACTAAGGTTCGGTTAGAACCAGGGACCGCTGAAGCGCCGGCCGCCCGGATCCAAACTGAAAAGTTTGGATACCGGGCGGCTGGCGTTTTTTGTGCAATCAGGTCGGTGAGGCGATATCCGTTTAGCATAGCGATATGGCTGCACAGAAAAACATCGGCTTAGCGCGAGCGCTTTCGAAACTGGGATATTGCTCCCGTACTCAAGCAAGCATCTTGATTCGCGCTGGCCGTGTTGCTCTCAAGGGACGCATCGTGCGCGATCCAGAGGTCGCGGTGCAAATGCGGAATGATCGCATTGGCGACGAGATCAAAGTTGACGGAGCGCCAATCCGCGAAACGCCAGCGGTCTACCTGATCTTGAACAAGCCGCGGGGCGTAGTGACGACCGCTTCTGACGAAAAAGGACGCAATGCGGTTTACGATCTGCTCGATCCGGCATTGCCGTGGGTCGGTCCCGTCGGCCGATTGGATAAAGCCAGTGAAGGGCTGCTGTTGTTGACCAATGACTCGGAGTGGGCGGCCAAGATCACCGATCCTGTCCGTCATGTCGACAAGAAATATCACGTGCAGGTGGATTGCGTAGCCGATGACGAACTGCTCGCCAAAATGATTCGAGGGCAGGCCAGCGGCGGAGAGAACTTGCGTGCCAAGGCGGCGCGCCTGCTGCGCCATGGCGATAAGAATAGCTGGCTGGAAATCACGCTGGATGAAGGCAAGAACCGCCAAATCCGGCGTCTTTTGGAAGCGCTGAACGTCCGTGTCCTGCGTTTGGTGAGAGTCTCAGTCGGGCCGCTGGAACTCGGTGAACTAAAGAAAGGCGCAACGCGACAGCTGACGCCGGACGAAAAGAAGGCGATGGATCGCGCTTTGCGGCTGACCTAAGGGCGGCCGCCCGCGGTCGGCAAAGCACTACGAAGGCAGACCCTTTGCTTCCAAATATTCCTGCGCCTGCCGGAGTAGCTTGCGCTCGTTGCTGTAGGCAAGTTGCTTGGGCGCGTCGCTCAGCGGAACCCAGAGCGCTCGTTTCACCTCGATCCGCATATCCGGGGCAAGGTTGTCGATCTCTCCCGACACATAGCGCATCAGATAAAAACTCACGATTTTGAAAACCCGTTCGCCATCGCCCCATGTGCGAACGTAGACATATTTATTGTCGGCGAGTTTGGTGACTGGGTCGGCGACAATTCCAGTTTCCTCGAAGACCTCGCGTACCGCTGCCGCTTGCGCTTTCTCGCCTCGATCGACGATTCCCTTGGGGAGTGCCAGCACGGCGCGGCTACGGCTCCGCGCCGTCTTTACAGGCGCCACTCGCGATTTATTCTTAGACAGCGCACCGGTTAGCTCATCTCTGACCGTGTTACTTTTCGGCGACTCGCCCTTCTCCGGCTCAATCAGCGCGACGTGCCACACTCCAGTAATCTCTCGCAGCACAACGCCGCCCGCTGAAATCTCTCGTGGCATCCCCTACACTGTATCGCGAATGGGCCGACGTGATGAAAGGTCAGAGGTCAGAGGTTAGATTGCAGAGGTGAAACCCGGTGATTCTTACCTCTGCAATCTAACCTCTTACCTCTGACCTGAGTTTCTCAGTCTCTTCGAGAATGCGCTGCCACGCACGCTCTACGTGCCGCGCCTGCGTGTTGGTTTGCCCGACGCAAAGCCGCAACGTGAATTTGCCGTCGAGCTTGGTATGGGTGAGAAAAAGATCGCCGCTCGCGTTCAGCCGCTCCATCAAAAGTTGATTGGCCTGATCTTGATTGGAACGATCGCCCGAGAGCAACCGGAAGCAGACGAGATTTAAGAGCGCGGGCGCGGCGATCTCGAAGCGCGAATCGTCGCGTACCCAACCCGCGAATTCCTGCGCCAGGCGCACATGCTCGCGAATGTGATGCTGCAGGCCTTCGATCCCGTAATGCCGGATTACAAACCAGAGCTTGAGCGAGCGAAAACGGCGCCCGAGTGGGACATGCCAGTCGCGATAGTCAATGACCGCGCCGGATTCGGTAGCCTGGTTGCGCAGGTACTCGGGCAGAACCGACAGCGTCTGGACAAGCTGCTTGCGGTCGGCGACATAAGAAACATTGCAATCGCAGTTGGTGAACATCCATTTGTGCGGGTTGAAAATGTAGCTGTCGGCGAATTCCACGCCATCGTGGATGAAGCGGAACTCCTGGCAAAGCGCAGCCGTGCCGCTCATGGCGGAGTCGACATGCAACCAGAGATTATGGTCGCGGCAAATAAGGGCAATCTCGCGCACCGGGTCGATCGCGTTCGATGAGGTCGTGCCCACCGTCGCGCAAACGAAGCAGGGAGTCAGGCCGGCCTTAATATCGAGCTCGATCTGGCGCGCGAGCGCGTCAGGCCGCATGGCGAAGTTCTCGTCAACTTCGATCTGCCGGAGGTTGTCCGAACCCATGCCCGCGATCCTCACCGCCTTTTCGATGGAAGAGTGGGTTTGAGTGGAGCAATAGGAGACGAGGCGGCCATCGCATCCCTTGTGATTGCTGGCGAACTTTGTCGAACGCTCGCGAGCAGCGAGAACCGCGCAGAGGGTAGCGCTGGATGCCGTGTCCTGAATCACTCCACCGCCAGTGCTGGTCGAAAGAAATTTTTCCGGAAGCCCCAGCATTGGCACCAGCCAATCGAGCACGTGCGTTTCGACTTCCGTACACGCCGGACTGGTCGACCAGAGCATGCCTTGCACGCCGAGTCCGGCAGAAATGAGGTCGCCGAGGATGGCTGGACCAGAGGCGTTCGCAGGGAAGTATGCGTAAAAATTGGGCGATTGCCAGTGCGTGATCCCCGGCAGGACGACGCGATCGATGTCGGCGAGAAGCGCGTCGAAGGCCTCGCCCTGCTCGGGCGGGTTGGCAGGCAACTTGGAGCGGATTTCTCCCGGCTTGACGCGCGAAAGAACCGGAAAAGTTTCAATCCGCGAATGATAGTCGGCAATCCAGTCCACCACCGCGTGGCCCTGGCGGCGGAACTCCTCGGGAGTCATGTGAAAAGATTTGGGATCAGACATGGAATTGGTAATTGGTGATTTGTAATGGGTAATTTGAACGCCCGACAATCTTGCGATTCCAAATCACAAATCACAAATGGCCATAATACACTCGCGTTTTGTATTCAAACTCCACCTTGCCCTCGACGGAATGCGTACGAAAAATCCGTTGCAACTCCTGCATCATCGGGGCGTAATTGGGGTGACCTGCTAGCGGGGCGTAGGACGAAGACAGCAGCCGTCCCGCGGCGCCCTCGTAATCGAATTGCTGCCGCAGGCTGAAAATTCTCTCCTCACACGGCGCGGGCGCAAAAAACTCATGGATCATGGCCGTGGTCTTTTCGTGGCGCACCTCTTCATAGTCCGTGCCATACGTCAGCAGCAGTTTCTCGTAGTCGAGCAAAAAAGCCGTTGATGAAGTGAGTCGCTCATTCCATATCAGGACGCACCATCCGCGCGGCCGCAAAATGCGGACGAATTCCGCGCGGGCGCGAGGCAGATCGAACCAGTGCGCTGCCTGCGCGGCGGTCACAAAGTCGACGGAAGCCGAAACCAGTGTCGTCTCCTCCGCCGTTCCCGCCACCGCCACCAACCGCTTGTAGGATTCCAGTTGCTGAACGCCGCTCCCGCGCATTTCCGCGTTCGGTTCGACGGCAAATACCGAGTTCCCATTCTCCAGAAGAAGCCGCGTAAACATCCCTGTGCCGGAAGCAATGTCCGCGACCATGTGACTGGGCCGGAGCCCGCATTCGGCGCGGAGCAGTTCAAGAACTTCAGGCGGATATCCGGGACGATAGCGGATGTAGTTCTCCACCCGATCAGAAAAACGCGCCGTTGGGGAGGTTGTCATTGCTCTTTAGTGTAACGCGTTCTGCAGCCGACTCCCTCGACACGATACAATCTCCGTTTTACAGCGGATCTCCTACCAAGGGCCGCCGCTCTAGAAAGAATTCGATCACAGCTATCGCGAAGATCATCTCAAGGAACTTCATGAAATTTCTCGCTGCGTCGCTTCTGTTTTTCGTATTGATAGGTGCAAACCTTCGAGCCATCGATGGCGCCAACAACAAAGACAAGAATAAGAACGCCGACAAGGATAACCAGCCCGAAAGCTGGGTTATCAGCGGATTTCGTGACGTCGCCGGCGAACTCGAAATCGAAAAGAAATTCCTCACCGTGCCCGACCCGAAGCTCGCCGAAGAACATCTGCGCATCCTGACCAAGGCCCCTCACATCGCCGGCTCGCCCGAGGACAAAGCCACCGCCGACTACGTCGCCCAGAAATTTCGCGACGCCGGCCTCGACACTGAAATCGTTGAATACAAAGTCT
>JBEKXO010000113.1:0-14010 GCA_049511995.1 Terriglobales bacterium | reverse complement strand
ATTACCAAACCCAAGGTGGGGGTGCGCGATTTTCTCCACGAATCGGCGGTGACCCTGCTGGATGCGGTGTGGAGTGCGTCGCAGGCGCAGCTCAGGCCGCGGCCGATGGCGGCGATTCCTAAGCTGACGGCGGATGCGGTGCTGCCGCGGCTAGGGAAAACGTGCGATGTGGGAGCGCCGCAGAGCGTGATTGCGGTTGGCGCCTCCACCGGTGGAACGGAGGCACTGCGTGTCTTCCTGATGGCGATGCCGCGGGATTGTCCGCCGATCGCGATTGTGCAGCATATGCCCGAGGTTTTCACACGCGCGTTCGCCGACCGCTTGAATAAAGAGTGCGGGATTGAAGTCGCGGAGGCTCGGGATGGTGATCGGCTGCAAACTGGACGGGCGCTGATTGCGCCGGGTAACCGGCATATGCTGGTCAAACGCCGTGGCGAAGAGCTGGTGGTTGAGATCATTGATGGGCCGCTGGTGTCGCGGCATCGTCCCAGCGTAGATGTGCTTTTTCGTTCGGTGGCGTTATCGGTGGGAGCGAAGGCAGTGGGCGTCATCATGACCGGCATGGGCGACGACGGCGCCCAGGGATTGTGCGAGATGAAGGACGCGGGGGCATTGACGCTCGCACAGGACGAGGCTAGCTGCGTTGTTTTTGGGATGCCTAAAGAGGCGATCGAACGCGGCGCGGTGAGTGTGATTGTTCCGCTGGAGCAACTCGCTAATGCAGCGCTGAGTCTGCTGGCTAAGTATGCAGTGTGAAAAGAAGGGCCGGCGGGTCACCGAGCCCTTGCGTGCAGTAGGTTAGAAAATCTTCGGAAGAAACGTACAGCGCAGGATGCACGCTCCCGCGTGGCGCTCAGCTTACTGGCGCCAGCCTAGGTGTTCTTGACGCCCTTCAAAAATCTCGGAAAGAAGCCGGAAAAAGCGCTGTTTGAGGGTGAGTGGCGCCGTCTGTGTTGGGGCAGCCTCGGTTTTAGTTTCGACAGTCGGGGTTGTCACATCCGCCTTAGGATCGCGGGCGGTAACAGCACCAGTAGCCATAGCATCGCCTCTCTAGGAAGTAATTTTCAAAACCACTTCTTGCACTAGGAAATAACTTCGCGCCGATGGTGTACGCAGGGGAGCGGCCGCGTTCCAAACTGAACTCTTATCCTAAAGTGGTTTGAGTTACCGGAGGAGATCACCAACGGCATAGCCCCTCAGGTGCGATTGGCGTGACAAATCAATTTCCGGATAAGACCGACTCCAGGCGTTCGGGGCTGATGGGGGTTTGAAGGCTCTGGCGAATGGGTTCGGTGATTTGAAATTGCTCGATCAACTGTGGGATCTCGCGAATCTGCCGTGGAGAATCGAGCGGATAGCCGGCGCGGAATTTCGCATACTGCTTGCCATAGTCATACCAGGCAGCGTCAAACCAACTGCACAAAAAACAGGGTACGCCATTGATCGTGCTCTCAACTGCCACGCTCGATTCCACCGCAAGACTGCACCAGGCACGGGCAAACAAATCTGGAGTCATCGGCCCTTCGCGGACTTCTACCAGAGGGCGCTGCTCCTTCGAAAGCACACGGTTCAAGAGCGCCCGCCTCATTCGCAAACTTTCGAAAGGATGCAGCTTGACGATGACTTTGCGAATGGTGCGAGCGGCGAGAACGCATAATTCTGACAGGAGCTCCTGATAGAAATTTGGAGTGCGGCTGGAAGAGAGTTCGAAAGGCTCGGAATAAAACACAATCCAATCCCGGTTCGCCGGCTGCGAGAGAGGCAACGGATTGTGGGGCGACGCAGGAGCACCGACGACGATCTTATCGGCGGGGAGGCCGCGGCTGACGCAATAATCGCGGGCCATTTCGCCGCGAAGCAGATAAGTGTCGGACGCAGGGCGGCGGATTCCGATGCTCATGTTGAGAGCGCCGTGATCACAAAAGACGGTGGGCATTTTTCTGGATCTCGCGAGCAAGGTGGGGAGGCGGGTGTAGGGATTGTATTCATCGGCAGAAAGGACGGCGGTGATGGGTTCACGAGCTAAGACTTCGCGCCAGGCATCGCGAACGCGCAAACCGTTTTTCAGGAAATCAGCAAACCCGTCGAAGATGTCGAGTTGGTTTGCGAGGGTGAGAATGGGGTTCGCGGCGAATTGATCACTTAGAAGCTTTCGCCATTGCGAAAGCAATTGGGTGCGTTCTGCTTCGGTGGAGGACGACGGGGCCGGTGCGTAGGAGGCGAGCGAGCGGAATTCAACGTTGGCCGAAAGCACGGGGAGACGGCCGCTGCGACGTGTGACGACAAGGAGAAAACGGCGGTGAGGAAGCATGCGCGCGTAAGCAATTTGTGCGCGAGTTACATTGCCGTATGAGGAAGGGAGCAGAATCGCCGGGGTCGCTGACGCCTCTGAGCGACGGACGAAATGCCGCCGGAGGCGATAATCGGCGTCCCACTTATCGAATGCTATTTCGACCAGTTGCGCAGGTCGAAGCGCTAATGCGGCTTTCCAATAGCGGCGAGGTAGCGCGCGCAGGCCCGTTTGGGCGTCAAGTTGGTGTCCCGGCAGGAATGTCTTGATCTCGCCAGCGTTCGCTTCGGCGAGCTTCAGTTCGCCGGGCTTTGATCCATTGAGCAATATCTGCAGTGGAGACAAGGCGAAGTGTGGGCGGGTTGCAAAGATTTCGGCATGCGGGGGGATTTGTTCAGCTAACACCGACAGTAACAGAAGTTGCTCGATTTGCCGGTACGGATGGACAGAGTAAAGCTCCCACCAATCTATGGACTCGGAGTCCAGCATTTGATCGAGGCCGACGGCGAGCAGTTCGCGGATGCGGCGACGATGCTGCTCGTGATCGAGCAGATTATTCATGCTGATGATAGGAAACCCGAGGCGTTCGATTTGGCGAGCGTAGGTTGCGCGACCGGACCAGCCGAGGTCGGCGACCAGATCCCAGCGAGTTGCGGCCCATGGTCCGACCTCAACTGAATCGTCGGGATGCACCAGGAGAATTTTCATCGATCGATTGATTTGCGGAGGCTCGGCAAGCCGCATCGCAGACTAGCACGACCCGCAGAATAGGCTATGATAAACCGATTCTTCGAACTGAAAACCTTGCATCGCAGAAGGAGTGTCGGTCTGAGCATCGTGCCAGATAGTAAATTCGGGCTCACTTTTCAGCGCATACCACCTATTATCCTAGGAGATTATGGCCGCACTGATTGATGCTATTGATATAAAGCGCAAGATGTTTTTCGAGTTCGAGAACACACCGTTTTTGTGCCTGGAGGCTGAAGTTTCGACGCCTACTGCGAGAGGCGCGCAGACATTGGTCCGCTTGAAAATGAGGAACCTGCTTACGCGCGCGGTCTTTGACAAGACATTTAAGGCGAGCGACAGGTTCAAGGAACCTGACCTGGAGATGGTGGAGGCGTCGTACCTTTACGGCGACGGAGGCGGTTTCTATTTTCTTGACCAGGAGAGCTTTGAGACACTGACTCTTTCGAGCGAGATGATTGGGGACGCGCTGGACTTTATTGTGGAAGGATCGATTATTCAGTTGCATAAATACAATGGCAATCCGATTGGATTGCAACTTCCGGCGCACGTCGAGCTGAATGTAACTTATACGGAACCTGGAGTCCGCGGCGACACATCCAGTGGGAGCGTGACCAAACCCGCGAAGCTGGAGACAGGCATTGAGATTCGCGTTCCTCTCTTTATTAAAGAGGGCGAAACCATTAAGGTGTCAACGGAGACTCGAGAATTCGCAGGACGAGCTTGAACGAGGGTTGATGTCGAGATCGCGCTGCCCAGGCGCTCGGCCGCGAGCGCTACGTTCGAGACCTCCGGCCTATTCAATTCCGAGTTGCCTTTGTATGGGGCCGGCAAATTCTTGGGAGTTGCTCGTTATTTTGCGGGGGGCGTCATTTTCGGTTCGGACTGCCCAGGATCGGCTAGATCCTGGAGTTCGTGCTGAATCCACTCCAGATTCTTACCATCCTGGAAGGCGGCCTTGAACTCTTCCATATTTTTGTAGAGCATGATGTTTGTGCCGGCGGGAGCAGCGGCGCGGAGTTTTTCTCTTGCGGGCGCCGGAGTAATGTTGTCGAAGAGTTCATCATCCAGGCGAATTTTTTTTGCCTGAACTTTCGGCAGCCAATCGAGCGGCTCCAGCGTGGATATTTTTTTCAAGAATTCCGGCTTTATGTAATCCGGCCGTTCCGCCTCGGGAACGAAGGGAGAGGTTGCCAGCCAGATGGGCCAATCGCCCCACGGATCCAGCGCTTCAAGCACCTTGATGCGGGGATCGACTGCGGAAGCCAGGATGGCGATGCTGGCTCCTGAGCCTTGCGCAAAAATCCCAACGCGGTTCATATCGAGATCTCCGCGTGCGTCCAAGTAATTCAGCAACATCTGTACGTCGTGCACTGAAGTTGCGAGGCTCTCCTGCAGTTCGCTGAGAAACCATTGCTTTAGCGGGCGGTCGTGGTAGCGGTGCCCGGTCAGCGCAGAAACGAAGCCTACGGCAGCGGCGCCGTTCCTGGTCACGAGTTTTTCGTAGTCATCATTCCGAAAAATATCCGTGCTCGTGGGGTAGCCGTAGAGATACAAAATCACCGGAGGCTTCTTGACCCCCTTGGGCTTCATCACATAAAGGTCGATTGGGTCGCCCCATCGCCACTGCACCTGCAGCAACTCCACTGTGTAACTGGATTCCTCATCAACGAACGCAGAGAGCGGCCGCACGGGCATGAGGTGGCTATTGGTTAGTGCAGGGGATGTCCAGTCCTCCGTCACATCCTGAAAACGAGTGTCGGCGGGGTTGGCGATGGGCGGAGATGCGGGTGCGAGTTGGGCGGGGATCGATTGTGTTGAAAATAGGATTGCGACTACCAGAGTAAGCGTTCTTATGAAGCTGAGTAATATACCCCTCGACATCGTAATCTTCCCTTAGTTACAGATTGAGCCCTTTGAAGGAAACTATTGTTAATTATGTTATTAGCTGATGTTGCGGATTTGCAATAGTGCCCAGACGCAAGAACAACAAAGAGAGAGGGCGAACCGATAAACGGCCCGCCCTCGGTAGTCATGTTACACACAACCGTTCAGATGCAACTACGGTCTGACTTGCAGACCCTGGTTACCCTGAACTTGCTGAGTTGGAGTGGTCGGACACTTCGTCCCGCCGACGAAGGTCAGGATGATCCCGCCCATGTCGCCGCCCGCTTCCGTTGTGCCGCAGTTAACAGGAGCTGCGCCGAGTAAGGTGCCGGCTCCGTCATACTGCTGGTAGTGCGAACGAACCAACTCGAGGCCAGGATCGGTGAATGTACCCGTAGAGAGAGTCACCGTCGTCTTGGTGGCCGGCACATAGTCCGGAACATCCTTGACAACGAATCCCTGTGAGGACTTCACAAGAGTCTTGGCGTTCGTGAGTCCGGTTCCGTTGCTCACCAGACGGACGACCGACCAGGCGCGGTAAGTGCCGTTGCGGAGGTTCGGGAAGGAGAGACCGCCAGCCCAGATTTGATTTTCGGGGCAGGGGAAGGCTCCGCTGCAATTGGTCAGGTTAGCTGCGGCGGGCAAGGTACCGGCGGTGTCGGGCTGACCGGGATCATATCCAGCTCCGGTTGAACTCTGTGGTCCGTAGCTGGCGAAGATCGGATCGATGTTGTCCAGTGTGATGTAACCATAGGACGTGTTGTTGGCGATTGATCCCACGTTTCCGTAGCTGAAGAAGGTGAAACCGATGCCGTCCAGACCAAGATTCTTGACCGAGTTTTGGACCGATTTCACTTCTTCACTCGTGCCAATCGCGCGATAGCGTGCGCCAGCACCATTGAGGCAAGTTCCCGATTGTCCGGCAAGCGGGTTATTGGCTCCGACGTTGGACTCCATGCTTACACCAAGAATCTTGCTCGGACCAGCGCCGCCATAGACTGTGGGATGACGCATTACTGTGGCTTCGGTGGTGTTGTAGGTACCGGAGAGAGGCTCACGCAGGAAGATACCAATTCCCCCGGCTGGCAAGCCGAAGGCACTGGCATCGCAGTTCGTGCCTGAGAATGCTTCTTGCAGTTGTTGCTCGCTGGCGTTCGTCAGATTGGCGAGCACGCTCGCACGCTCGGTGATGAACACGATGGGAGTAGCTCCCACTTCCACGACAGAAAAGGTGGGAATGGTCGTACCGCTGATGGGGTCTTTACCTTTGATGTTGAAAGACAGAACGTTCGCTTGGCCGGTGCTGGCGGGGTAACCGCTCTTGATCGGGGTTCCCACGTAATCTGCAGCTGCGCTGCCTCCTGCTGGGCAAACACCAGCGGCCCAGTTTGAGTTGTAGCCGAGGCCGTCGAGGCCATCACTGGCGGCGCCGCCGAAGGCTCCTGCGCCGAGCAGCGAGTTTACGCGGCAAATCGCAAAGTTGGCATCTTCAGGGCGAATGTCCGTCGCTGCCACGTTAACCGGGGTTCCATTCTCGAACAACGATAGGACGTTCGCGGGCAAAGTAGAATCCGAAGAACCATCGCCCCACAAGCTGGAAGAGATCTGATTGGAACCGCTGCCCGAGAGAGCAGACGAGGTACCGTTGACGCTGCACTGCGGCTGAGCAAAGTAGCACCGGTCTCCCACGACCGAGTCAACTTTGTCGAAGGACCACACTTTGGTGGCGCCGGCATTCCATACAATCCAAACCGTTCCAGCGTCAACGTTGACGGGGTTAACGCGAGAGTCGGTCAGGTTGATAGCGTTGGACGCGCTGGTCCAATGCCCACCACCCGCGCCCGCCAAGGCATAAGCGCCGAGCGCCATCGTCTGCCACATGGCCGACGAACCTGCGATTGTGACCTCGACCGTTGTAGCCTGTGCCAGAGGCACAATGCCCACGACCGCGGTCAACAACAGACACGCGAAAATCGATTTCATACGCGACATAGTATTGATCCCTCTCTCTAAATGGTTTTGAAACGATTTTGTTGCACATGGGGCGCGGTGCCACACGCAGGCGGTAAAAGGCTCAAGGATTCAGCGATCATTTTTAGTTTTTTTATTGTTTTTTTATTGACTGCATGAGCGGCCGATTGTTCAAACCAACTCATTGCAGGAGAGCTTGAATTTCAGCCCGAAGTCTATCCGCTGAGTCGCCGCGAGATATTAAGGTTATGTGACAAGTTGGTGAAAATTCCGTTACGAACCAGTGCACAAGATATTTTGATTCAGCACTTTCGCAGGAACTATGATGCGACTAAAGTGAAATACTTTTCCCTCATTAGAGTTGCGCAAACTTGTGAATGCGATAGCGCAGGGGTGGATTCTCGGGAGAAAAACTCCTGCTGAAATTTCACACGATGTTAACTTTTGCATTCTGAACGGTCATATACAATCCCGCTTTGCCAATTCATCCTTAAGAGCCTATTACCTCCGGAGCAATAAGTGTGCCGTCCCCTGCGCAGTTTTTTTTTGTGCGTTTCATCGGCGTTTTGATGCTGGTGCTTCTCGGCTTGCCGCCTGCTAACGCTCAGGAAGAACCGCAGACGGTGCCAGAGAAGGCAAATCTCAGTGGAACGGTTACCGATAAGAGCGGCAGCGTCGTGCACAATGCAAAAGCCGTGCTGACAAGTAGCACGGGCGCCAGGCTGGCCCTCCCAGTAAATGACAAGGGCGTGTATTCGGTCATCGGACTTTATCCGGGGACGTACACGGTAACCGTGTCGGCGGACAACTTCGCCGATGTGGTCTTCGAAAACATCAACTTGACGCCGGGCCGAAAGATGACGCTGGACGCCACTTTAGAGCCAGCAAGCGCCAAGCGGGAGGCGGAGAGTGAGGTTGCAGCGGAGCACGGCGCCGGCGCTCCGGCGACTCCCAAGGCTAAGAAGATCTCGGGGGACAAGGGCGCGATCAGTGGAGTTGCGACCGACCAAACCGGCGCCGTCGTGGCCGATGCAAAAGCAGTACTGACCAGCGCGGCGGGGGCACGACTGGAAACGCCGGTCAATGAGAAGGGTCTGTATTCGTTCACCGATCTGGAACCGGGTACATACAAGTTGGTAGTAACAGCCCCAAACTTCGCGGAAATGCCGTTCGACAACATCGCGCTGACTGCGGGCCTGGAACTGACGCTGGACGCAGCATTGGTGCCCGCAAAAGCGAAGGCTGAGGAAGTGAATGTGGAGTCGGGCGAACTGGGAAAAGTGGAGACGGAGAGCGCGACGGTTTCGGGCACGATCACACAAAAGGAAGTGGTATCGATCGGCCTTAACGGCCGCAATTTCACGCAACTCGTAGCGCTTGCGCCGGGCGTCAGCAATCAGACAGGACAGGACGAAGCCAAAGTCGGAGTGGTAGGAAGCGCTAACTATAGCGTAAATGGCGGTCGCGTCGAATACAACACCTTTGAAGTCGACGGCAGCGACGTGCTGAACACTGGCCTGAATGGGTCGTCCAGCACCCTGATGGTGTTTCCGAGCCTGGACGCGATTCAGGAAGTCAAGGTGTTGACTTCAAACTACGGCGCTCAGTACGGGCGCACGGCATCGGGCACAGTGCAGGTAACGACCAAGTCTGGAACCGCCAAATTTCACGGTATTCTTTATGACTTCGTGCGCAACGAAGCATTTAATTCGCGCAATTATTTCGACATCGTATATACGTCTCCGCCACCTCCCGGGCAACTTACCGGCGGGCAGACATTAGGGACGAAAGCGCCACTCTACCGGCGTCAGGATTTCGGCGGCACGATAGGAGGTCCGTTATTCATTCCGGGTGTTTTTAACAAGCAAAAAGATAGGACCTTTTTCTTTTATTCCGAAGAATTCCGGCTGGAGAAAACTCCTACTGAGTATAACCAGGCGGTGCCGGGGTTGAAGGAGCGTGGTCTGATCCTGCAATCGGGGGGCATCAAGCAGAACCTCCAGATAAATCCGTTCACTGGAGATACCTATCAGGACTTCGATTTTAGCGACGTTTGTCCCTTGAACTCGGGAACGTTTGTTCGTTCTCAGTATCCGGATTGTCCATCGGTTTCGCCGGGATCGACTCCTGGAACGCTGATCCCCTTGCAACACCTGCAAGGCGTGCTTGGCAGCGTCAGCGTGGACAAGAACGCGCTGGCGATCTTGAACGCCAACCTGATCCCGCTGCCGAACGCGCCTTTTGGCTGTAACTTCAGCGTTGTCAACTTCAATTCCGCGAGCCCCGACCCGACCGACCCCAATCGCTGCTATAACGCCGCGGTATCTCCCTCCACTTACTGGCGAGAGGAGTTATTTCGGATCGATCAGGTAGTTACTGACAAATTCAAAATCTCATTTCGCTATATTCACGATGCCTGGGATACGAGCGTGCTGACGCCGCAGTGGGGGGTGGTTCAAGATACATTCCCAACCATACAGAACCGATTCTTCGGTCCCGGCGTAAGCCTGGTAGCGCGATTCACACACACGATGTCGCCTACGCTTTTGAACGATATCGTCGTCAGTTACTCGAATTCGAACATCACTTTAACTGATCAGAACGGGCCTGGAGGCGCGGTGTTTCAGCGCAATCCTTCGATTGATCAGCCGCTAGTCACCGACCCATCGGCGCCAGGGCAATGCAATCCCGCGCTCAGCGCCGATCCGGTTACGGGCTTCCCGCAATGCGCCATTGGTTACATCTTTAATAATGGATTTGGCGGAAAGATGCCGGGAATCAATTTTCTCGGGACGAATGCCGCTTACGGCGGGCGGGGGTTTGCCGCCGATCCCGCTTACATGCCCTGGGGACACACGAATCCCACTTACTCCATCCGGGACGATGTGGGCAAATCGATTGGCAAACACACGCTGCAGTTCGGGGGACAATATGTCTACTCGCAGCGCAACCAGACTAACAATGCGATCGGTGCCGCTTCGGGCGACTTACAAGGCCTTTTGACATTCAGTAACCTGACACACAGTACGGGCAATGCTTTCGCTGACTTCCTGGTTGAATCGGATGCGAATGCGCATCTGATTCCGGAGGGATTCATTCAGAGTTTTACCCAGGATTCGTCGCAGCACCGTTACTACCAACGTTTTCAGCTGGGTGAGCCTTATTTCCAGGACGATTGGAAGGTAACTCCTCGACTTACAGTTAATCTCGGGTTGCGAATCAGCCTGTTTGGCACTTATAGCGAGAAAAACCGCAACGCCTGGAACTGGGAGGCCTCGCGATTCAATGAATCTCGGTTTGCGGTTGATCCAATCTATGGGGAGCTTTTGGACAAGACCGCCGGATCAATCCCGGTGACATTCAATCCGACCACTTTCCAATTGGATCCGGGCGTGGTCGCCGACCTGGGGCTGGTGCAATGCGGCTTGAGCGGGACGCCCGTAAGTTGCATGCAAGGGCATTTGTTTAATCCAGCGCCGCGAGTCGGCTTTGCGTGGGATCCGTGGGGCGATGGAAAGACTTCGATCCGCAGCGGGTATGGCATTTTCTTCGAGCACGGCACCGGCAACGAGGCCAATACAGGTTCTCTCGAGGCGAGCGCGCCGGTTGTGCTCAGCATGACGCAGCAGCTTCCTGTAAGTTACCCATGCATCGGCAACGTCGGATATGGTCCGGCGTTTGATCCAACGAACAGCGCTTGCGCGAGCCTGGTAGGGGGGGCCCCGCCCGCGGCGGGATCCGCCTTTCCTCTCGACGTAACCTCGATTCCGACCAAGGCGATTTGGCCATATGCACAACAATGGAGTTTCGGAGTGCAACGCGAGTTAATTCGCTCCACAGTCCTTAATGTTGCCTACGTTGGAAGCCGCGGAACGCACCTGACTGTCGAGCGCCAACTGAACCAGTTGCCGCCATTACCTGCAAGCCAAAATCCGTTCGGTCCTAACGAGCCACTGACGATTACCGACTGCACAATACTTCCGAACGGCAATCCTGGCGCGCCCGGGCAGGCACCCGGTGACGGTAATAATCCATTTTTGCTCATGGATGGAACGCAGGTATCACCGCAAAATCCTGCTTATATGCATCTGCAGGCAGCGTGCACTAATCCGAATATTCCGAACGTTAATTCTCTTCCCGGGCGGCCTTACCCGGGTCTTGGACGAGTTCTTTCATTGCAGAACGTTGCCAACTCGAGTTATCACGCGTTGCAAACGACCATACGGCACACCAGCGGGCCACTTACACTTGGATTTGCGTATTCCTATAGCCACTCGCTCGATGATGCTTCCGATCGAAGCGATCCGATTCTGGTTAACTCCTATGATCTGCGCGAGAACAAGGCGAGCTCCAGTTTTGACGAGCGCCATCTGGCGACGCTCAGCTACGTTTATCAACTTCCGATAAAAGATTTCCCCCGTCGATTCAGCGACTGGGCCAATGAAAAGCCGAAAGATGATAGCGCCCCGAAATCGAATTGTTGTTCGACGTTGGTAAACGAGCTTGCCGACGGTTGGGAGCTTTCGGGGGTAACACTGTTTCAATCGGGCACGCCGTTCACAGTGATTAACAGCGCGGGCAATACCGGCGTTTCGTTAACGGACAATGCTGGAGTTTCGAGCGGACTTGGCATTGCGGCTTCGTATCCCGACGTGATCAAGGGACAGCCGTCGCCCGGCGGCAATGCGCAAAGTTTCGGACCGCTTATCGGCAATCCCTCGCAATTTGTGGCTCCGCGCGGGCTAACCTTCGGAGATGCGGGCCGGAACTTCCTGAATAACCCGCACCGTTTTAACTTCGATGTGTCGCTGTTGAAACACTTCAAGATACGAGAGTCTGGCCAACTTGACTTCCACGCCGACGCGTTCAACATTTTTAATCACACGGAATTTCGGATCTGGGACCCCACAAATCCGGGCAGCAGCGGAAATAACATCGTCAGTTGTTATGCCGGACCTTTGTATTCGGCGGGGTTCAAAGGCAGCGGAGGGGATTGCGTCACGGGGGCTTCTTTTCTGCATCCGCTCGATGCGCATCGGCCCCGCACCCTACAGGTTGGGCTCAAGTTGGGCTTTTAGGACTGCACCATCATGATGAGATTAGCTGGAAGAAAGGATCGAGGGCAAGCGTGTGGGGGACGTGCGCTGTCGCGGCGGTCACGCGGGGCGGACGCGAAGATTCTGTGGCGGGCGCTGTTCACGGTCACACTGCTTGGCGCCACGATGCTGCTTTTGGGTTGCGGCAGCGGCGGCAGTTCGAATGGTGCGCAAAATGACGTGACGGTTGCCGGCAACTGGCAATATACGATGGCGCCTCCGCCCGACGGCTCTTTTCAGGGCGGCTTGCAAGGCGGCTTTCTGCTGCAAACCAATGGCACGGTAACGGGATCATCCGCCTATGCCGTCTCTCCGCCGCTACTTCCCTACCCTTGCAATAGCGGAACGGCCGAGATTAAGGGAACGGTGAGTGGAGAGAATGTAGCCCTAACGGCGATGGCAGGCACGCAGACGTTTACGCTTGCCGGAACGCTAAGTGTCGACGGCTCGACAATGGTGGGTACGTATACGTCGACCGCGGGAACGGCGGGGGACGGCACGCCGTGCGGAAGCGCGGAGACGGGCCTGCAATGGAGCGCGATTCTTGTGCCGACAATTACGGGACCGATTCAAGGGAGCTTTCACAGCGCGGGCGGGGTTGCCGGACTGGATGAGCAAGTTTTTCTGGTGTCAGGCGGACTTTTCCAGGCAGCGAATACGGGAGCCAGCAATGCCAGCGTCACTGGCAATTTGACGTTTCTAAATACAACGACAAATCTCAGTGACTACCCGTGCTTTACTTCGGCGTCTGTCGCCGGCCAAATCAGCGGCAACATTCTCAATCTGCAAATCAGCGCGGCGGACGGATCGACCTGGGGTGAGATTGGAGAAGTGCCGGGCTCGAACGGAGTGACGGGCGTTAATGCGGTTATTGTTGCGCCACTGGTGGGCGGGGCCATGCTTAGCGGAAGCGGGCCAACCTACATGGTTGGGACTAACTCGTGTCCACAGAGTTCTGGCAACACACTTACCGTCGGTAATGCGGGGGATTACGGCAACATATGCCTTGCGCTGGGAAGCGCGAGCGCGTGCCTACAACCGATTACGCTGACTCCATCCTCACTAACATTTCCCTCGCAAGTATTGGGCACGCCTGCAACCATGCAAACGATCACGCTGGCAAATGCTTTGAGCTCTCCCATTGGCGGTTTGACACTGGCGTTAGCTAACGATAGCGGGGCGGCCAATTTTACGGAGACAGATGCGTGCGGAGTTAATGGCCTCCCCGCGGCGGGGCAGCCCTTCTCACTCTTGGTAGGGGAGTCTTGCGTTATTACGATCACCTTCGCTCCGCTGGAAACCTGCGCGGTAGGAACTCCGCCGACGGAGTGTCCATCTCCGCTTACGGCGACGCTGACCGTCACCGGCCAAAACAGCGACATGATCTTCACGCTGCCGATCACGGGCAGCGGGATCAGTGCGGATGGAGGAGCCGCTGGTGCGATTGAGCCAGGTGCGGAGGGAATTATTTTCGGGGATGTGGAGCATCATGCAGAGATCGAATAACACTACATCACGTTACAAGCCGGTGCCGGCCCGCGCGAACCGTGGAATGGCGCGGACTCGCCGAATGTGCGCGATGGGGCCGCGCGTCCTGCTGCTGATAGTCTTCGCAATAATAATAATGATGGGCAGCCTTGCGGGATGCGGGGGCGGATCGTCTAACGACCCCCAGAGCCCGGCTATGCTCTCGGGCAATTGGCAGTTCACGCTGGCTCCGCAGACCGATGGAAATCAAAACGATCCAACTTTCAATGGTGGCTTGCAGGGTGGCTTTCTGCTTCAGAACAATGGCACGGCTTCGGGGCAGGCGGTTTACTCCGTGACGTCGTCGGCCCCGAACGCGGTACCTTGCAACAGTGGATCAGCTCCGATAACCGCAACCGTCAGCGGCCAGAACGTGACGCTAACGGTGACGGCCGCCACACAGACCTTTACTCTTACCGGCACGCTAACTACCGATGGCTCGACGATGATGGGGACTTATACGTCGACGGCCGGGACCGCGCCTAATGGTTC
>JBEKXO010000112.1:0-14088 GCA_049511995.1 Terriglobales bacterium | reverse complement strand
CGGCGCACATTTCGAAGAGCGGGCAACCCAACCGCCAAACGTGAACCGATTTGCTCGAAGGCCTCGAACGAGCCGGCCAGAACCAATACTTTCGCCGGCATCGCACCCGCCACTGCACAAAACGCAAGGACGGGCACCCGAAGCTTTGGAACACGAAAGAAGAATGGGGCGTGAAAGGACAGGTGATCCGACCAAACGATACCGAAGTGTCGCGCAATACCTTAGTCCAATTGTCTTGCTTTTCCGCGTCAGGTTTAATGGGCGGCAGATGTGAACACGAAAGAACCAGAATCAGCAGATGAGCACTGCTTAACGGAGGAGCCGTCAATGAACGCCGTCCAAATCGACCAGAAGAGCTATGAGATGCCGCCGAAAGAGGGGATCAGCATCGCGTGTTTTCTCACCGTCGCCGACCTCGAGCGATCGGCTCGCTACTACGAAAAGGTTTTCGGAGCCCGCATTCTGACCATGGGTGACGGCAACGCTCCCCCATACCTTCAGCTTGCGAACATCTGGATGATTCTGAATGTTGGCGGCGGGCCGACCCCGGATAAGCCGACGGTAACGCTCAGCGTCCCCGACCCGAATCACATCAACAGCTTTATGAATTTCCGGGTTGCGGATATTCAAGCGTGCTATGAATTATGGAAAAGTCGAGGAGCCGAGTTCATCACGCCACCGATCCCCAAGTACGGCGAGATACGCTGCTACATCCGCGATCCTGACGGCTATATCATCGAAGTCGGACAGAGCACCGACCTCACGTACGGTTAACGCGAGGCTCGGACGGGATGCGGATTTAAACGCTTAGTGCCAGTCCGCGTGATCGTTTTCGAAACTGTTTTTGGCTGTTGGACAACGAGATAGAAGAATTACCGGCAAGCTACGCCGGACTGCCGTTTGCATTAGCTGCAGATGCGAATTTATTTCGGGTGCGGCGCGCGCGTTCGTTCTCGTCCAACGCTTGAATCAGATCTCGGATCGTAGTTGTAAACTTGTCTGGATCTTGCTCAACCACAGCCTGCTTGCAAAGTTCCATCCAACGTTCTTTGGTTTCGCCTGACACTGGGTCACCTCCAAACTGGGTTTCCGAGGAGAAGTGCTTTGGGTAAAGCAATTGTGACGCCAAAAGGTCTTCGATTCGCAAGTCGTCGTGCAACAGGCACTTGGCTGGCGAGTTCAGCTGTGCGCGAAGGGCCGCGGGTAAAATTTGCTGCTCTCCCTCCGGTCTAGAGGGAGATTCGAAATACCAGATGTACTGTATTGCACCGACGGCGACATCTTGCGAGGCTAACCTCGCCGCTGCATCGTCTGGAATGCTGTGCGCCATTGCGTCGGATGGAAGACCAAATTCGCAGGCTCTGTAAGCAAATTCTTGCCGAGCGAGACGAGGCGAAAGCCACTGCGCTGATCGTCACACTCCGGGACAAGTTGCATCAATACGTTCTACAACTCCGGGCAAGGCTCGGAACCTACCCAGCTGTTATCGAACGACGTAACCCACTACAGTCCCAGCGGCGCTTCCCGATATGTCCTGTCTGCAGGGAGTCGGTAGAGCTTACAACGGCGAGAACGAACGAAGATGGGCAGGCGCTTCACGGCGATTGTTACGTTTGGATTCTTAAAGCTACAATTACGTCGCCAGGAACGTCGCCAGGACCAACTGCCGCGGCCTAATCATTCACATCGGGCGAGATTCGAGACGCCACCGCAACGCTTGTACCTTCCTTATATCTCCAGCGCCTAGAATAGTGGCATATGAAAATCGACAAGCTGCTCAGCCGCTATCGGATTGAAGAGGGGAAACACTTCCGCCTCAAGGATTACGATCCGGCGGATACGCATGGACTCGAATCAGATTTGAAGCCGATGGCGAAGGAGTTGCTGGCGGACGGCATCAAAAAGCTTGCCAGTCTGCAAGATATCCTCGCGGCGCAGGATCGCTGGGGGCTGCTGATCATTTTTCAGGCGATGGACGCGGCGGGGAAGGATAGCACCATCAAGCATGTGATGTCGGGAGTGAATCCGCAGGGCGTCGATGTTTGGTCGTTCAAGACGCCGTCGGCGGAAGAATTGCATCACGATTATCTTTGGCGAACTACGAAATGCCTTCCGCAGCGCGGACACATCGGCATCTTCAATCGGTCGTATTACGAGGAGGTGCTGGTGGTGCGGGTGCATCCCCAGATTCTGGAAAATGAAAAGATGCCGAAGCCGCTGGTGACCAAACACATCTGGCAAGAGCGCTTTGAGGATATCAACAACTTCGAGCGTTACCTTACGCGGAATGGAATCGCGGTGGTGAAGTTCTTTCTGCATCTTTCCAAGAAAGAGCAGAAGAAGAGATTCTTGGAGCGGCTGGACAATCCGGACAAAAATTGGAAGTTTTCTTCTGCCGATGCGAAGGAACGCGAATTCTGGGACGCGTATCAGGACGCATATGAGGATGCGATCGGGCACACGGCGAAGGGGCACGCGCCCTGGTACGTGGTGCCGGCGGACAACAAGTGGTTTACGCGGCTGGTGGTGGCGCAGGCGGTGGTGGATGCGCTGAAGAATATGGATTTGAAGTATCCGAAAATGAGCGGCGAAGAAAAGACTGCTTTGGCGGCGGCGCGTCGACAGCTCGAGAACGAGTGATGGGCGGAGCGTTGGTTCGTTCGCCGATTCATTGCTATCTTCGTTCGTTATCCGCTCTTCGCTAACGGTTCGTCGCAGGTCGCTCGTCGTTAATTACAAAACTTATTTCAACACTTATTTCGGCACTTATTTCAAGACTTATTTCAAGACTATGGGCAGCGGCTGGTCGTAAGGCTGAATCGCCACGGTCAGAGAATTGCGCTGATCGAAGGTTTCTTTCGAGACTTTGAAGCCGACGATGATGGTTCCTTTCTGTTCGGTTCCGGGGAGCAGTTTGGCCTCGGGTGAAATGGGCGGCTCCGAACCCTGTTTCAAAACCGGGAAAGCCTGGTAGTAGCGGTCAAGATCTACGGCTGAGGCGGCTTCGTCGTCGAAGGCTTGATTGTCGGCGGTGACGAGATGCGCTTTGAGGGTGTGAATCCAGAGAGGTTTTTCGCCCGTGTTGCGCAGCGTCAGGGTAATCGCGCTCAGGACCATATTCTGGCCGGGCACGTCGGTAACCGAGACGAAATCAATGGAGCCTGCGCCCTGCGGCTTTGCCCGCTCCTTGAACGCGAAGATCCCCACAATTACAGCGACGGCGGCGATGCAGATGAGGACGATACCCGCGGGCGGAAGATTGCGCTTGGCGGTGCCGAATTCGTCGCCGATGTGAAACTCGGTAATTTGCGTGGGCGATTCGGGCCGGGAAGGAGCCACCGGTTGACCGGATGGCGGCTGCGAATTTGTCGCCGATTCGGGCGGGGAATTTGCGTCGGGCATGCGTTCATTGTAGACGACGTAATCGGGGATGATTACCTCGCAATCTGCCTCGCGGTCGAGCGCTGCGACTCGTCGGCGTTTCCCCATGCTTGTTTCTCCATGCTTACGGCTGGGCGATGCCAGCGCTGATTTTCAGAACTTTATATTGAGGCGGCGAGGGCGCAGCCGTACACGTATGTCCATCGGGGAGTGCCATGACTTTGGTTACCTTGCCGCATATGACGGATGCTGCGACGATGCGGAAGATTTCCTTTTGGAGGTACTCGGCGGTGAATCGTAAAACTCTCTTTGCCGCGTTAGTTTGCGCGCTGCTGGTGTTCAGCATGCTGGGCTGCGGTAGGACCAATAAACTGGAGTCCATCCAGCTTTCAACCTCGTCCACATCTGAGAACGACACGGCCGGACTCAGCCTGACGGGCATTTCCTCAAACATCCAGCTCTACGCCTGGGCAAACTATAGTAACGGGAAGTCAGTCCTCATTCACGGGGACGAGGTGACCTGGAAGATCGTGCTTGATCCGATCTACAACGTCGATGCCTATGGCAATCCTCTGCCTCCGCCGCCAGAGGTCATCCAGTTGAGCACGACCGGCCTAGCTACCGCGGTCGATCCTGCCTATTGCACATGGGTCGACACTGCTCAAGTTACCACGGCCAACCCCACTCCTAGTCCGGCGTGGGCGATCAGTGGTGCGTACGATGTTTCGGCCACCTTTCAAGGGATGGTTGCTCCGGTCGTAGAAATTGCAGTGGCCGATACCGGGGGCAGTCCCGAGTATCCCCCTGGCGACGGCGCGAACCTGAACAACCCCAGCGGTCTATGCGGGCCTACCGCAACTCCGTAGCCTGGAAATTAATTTGTGATTCCGCGAGGACGGTGGCTTAGCTGCCGTCCTCGTCTCCGTTTAGGAACACGATTGCGCCCGCGCGGCGCCGCTCTTTTCCTGTGTAAGTCCACCATGCTGTTTGAGCGGACTGGCTGCAACCCTTATAATCACTACGTTTGCCCGTGTAGGCATTCTTTCCCTATGCTTGAGATTCCTGCCAATGAAATCGTGTCCGGATGAAGGTTCGCACCGGCATGGAAGTATCCAGCCAATCCGACATCGGTTGTCTGCGCCAAAATAATGAGGATTCGTTTGGTTATTGGGAGCCCGATGACGACCAGCAATTTCTGCGCAAGGGGCGTCTGGCCGTAGTAGCGGATGGCATGGGCGGCTACGAAGGCGGGCAGGAAGCCAGCCGTCTGGCGGTAGAGACGCTGGTGGCGGTCTATCGGGACTTTGAAGGCGACGACCCGCAGGCGGCGCTGGTCGAGGCTTTGCAGGGCGCTCACGAGCAGATACGGAGTTACAGCTTTGCCCATCCGGAGTTGCGGGGAATGGGCACGACATGCACGGCGGTGGCGATTGTGCAGGACGAGCTTTATTTCGTGCACGTCGGCGACACGCGCTTGTACCTGATTCGCGACGGGCAGATTGCGCGGGTGACGCGCGACCACTCCTATGTGGGGCGGCTGGTCGAGGCGGGAATGATCAGCGCGGAAGAAGCCGAGCATCATCCGCAACGGAATATTCTGACCGCCGCATTGGGCACGAATCCCGAGCTGATTATGGACACTCCCGAACAACCGGAGCCGCTGCGGGTGGCCGACGTGCTTGTGATCTGCACGGACGGATTGTGGGGGCTGGTGCGCGATGCCGAGATTCTTGACGCCGTGGATCATAATAGTGCGGAGAAGGCGGGGCGGGAGCTGATCGCGCTGGCGCGCGAGCGTGGCGGACCGGATAACATTACGGTCGAGATTCTGCGCTTGCGCTGAGGGTGGCGCGAACTTTGGGGTGCTGAGGGGGCGGTGGGCGCGGTGTTCGGCGCGGAAGTCGAGCCTCCAAATAGCTGCAAAGGGTTGCGCAGGCGAGTATGCCGCGAAGACCTGGCTCTGGTGTAACCGGTTGAAATCACACAGGTAGCGTATCGGAATATAGACGATACTATGGCAGTCAGCCTGCATTTTCTATAATGCCTATTAGTGAAATAGAGTTTGACGGCGGACACTATGAAAGTTTCGCAAAAAGGGTTGTATGCGTTACAGGCGCTGATGGTGTTGACGCGGCGCTACACGCAGGGCGCGATTCGAATTCGCGACATTGCCTATGAAGAAAATCTTCCGGAAAAATTTCTCGAGCTGATTCTTCTGGAGTTGAAAAACGCGCGCATCGTGGAAAGCGTGCGTGGCGCGAAGGGTGGATACAGGTTGCGGCGCGCGCCGGCGGAGATTCGCTTGAGCGAAATTATCCGGTTGATCGATGGGCCGTTGGCGCCCTTCGGCGATGCCGATCAATTGCGCGCTTTGATCGATCGCGATGCCGAGCACAGCGCGCTCTACAAAGTTTTCCTCGAAGTGCGGGATGCGGCGGCGAGGATTCTGGAAAATACGACGCTCGCCGACCTGATCAGCCGCGGACCGGCCGCAAGTTCACATCCGAAGAGCATCAACCGCAAGATCAGTAACCGAAAGACCCGCAAGAAAAAGAAGTCCGAGCCGACCCTGCTGCCGATGGTGCCGCGAAGCGAAGCAAAGTAGGGCGGGTGCTTTAGCTCCTGACACCTGACGCTTCCATCCCGTAAGATTCACTGTGCTCGTCTTCTGGATTCTGTTTAACCTGTTCGTGCTGGCGGCGCTGGCGCTCGATCTTGGCGTATTCAGTCGGACATCGCGCAGCGTCAGCCTTCGCCGTGCGCTCACGTGGTCGGGAATCTGGATCGCATTGGCGATCGCGTTTGCGCTGCTGGTGCTGTTACGTTTCGGCCGCCCGCAGGCACTGCAATTCGTTACCGGTTACGTCATCGAACTCTCGCTTAGCGTCGACAACCTGTTCTTATTTCTTCTCATCTTCCGTTATTTCAGCGTTCCCGAAGAGCACCAGCACAAGGTGCTTTTCGCCGGAATTTTGGCCGCGCTGGTGATGCGCGGTGTGTTCATCGTGACAGGCGTAAGCCTGCTCCTTCGTTTCCGCTGGATCATTTATGCCTTTGGCGCGTTGCTGGTTTATTCCGGGATCAAGCTGCTGCGCCATGGCACGAAAGAAATTCAGCCCGAGAAAAACATTATGTTGCGCCTGTTTCGGGGCGCGTTTCCGGTGACCAAAGAATATGTGGGCGGCCAGTTCTTCGCGCGTGGAGACGGCGACAGGCTCGACGCCACTCCGCTGCTGGTCGCGTTGCTGATGGTGGAGACGAGTGACGTTCTCTTTGCAGTGGATTCGATTCCCGCCGTGCTCGCGATTACATTGAACCCATTCATCGTCTACACGTCGAATGTGTTCGCGATTCTCGGCTTGCGTTCCTTGTATTTTGCGCTGGCGGGGATGATGGATCGGTTTCGCTATCTGCATTACGGGCTGTCGGCGGTGCTGATTCTTGTCGGGCTCAAGATGTTGGCGTCGCATTCCGTGAATATTTCTACTGAATGGACGCTGACCACGGTGCTTGTCGTTTTGGGAGTATCGATTCTTGCGTCGCTGCTGCATGCCCAAAACGAGATGTAATTGAATGTCGAGAATGCGCGCCTCGCGTTGACACCGCTTTTTGAGCCACATCCAGACTCGATTCTTCCCACAAGCGGTCTCGTCCATCACAAAGAGAAGTAAGCGGCGTCACAGCGAATATGAGCGGGTTGGCGAATGATAGCTCTAGTTACGGCAGTAGAGACGGCAGCGCGGCAGGGATTGGGCTATCCGGAAGGCAGATTCCACTCAGAGAAACTTAGCCGCATGGCTCATGGGCCAACTCGGCGATTTAACGGAGTCTCGCATGATGACAAAAACACAACTCCCCGCAGCAGCAAATAGCAATTTCGGGGAGTCGCTCACTATGGCGCAGAAAGATGCGCTGCAGTGCGCCGTGGCTAAGATCGTGGCTTTCGGAGCGCAAGTTGGCGTCAGCGCGGACGAGATGATTCAGATGCTGCAATCGGGCCTGACCGTCGGCGAACTGCTGCAGTACCTGGCAGGCCGAACCGGGGAAGTGGTCTGAGGGAAGACGGTTTCAAAGTTTCAGAGTTTCAATTTGAGCCTCGCGTACGCTGGCTCTTGGCGATGCGGCTTGGTCCAACGTAGCCCCAAAACTGAAAGTACCAGCTTTAATCGTTTGCCGCCGGGGCGATGATTGGGTAATCTCTAGCGATGCCATTTCGCCAGGAACCGAGCCGCCATGAAATAGCAAGCGCAGAAGTTGGATTGGAACCGACCGCCCAATTCAACGCAGCCATCTCACTCCGCCGGCTGGTGTGCGCGCTGATTTTTTTTGCGGTAAACGGATCGGGTTCGGCTTCGCTTTCGGCCCAGGTAGCTTCAACGTCCCAGACGCAGGCGGGCGCTTCCCCATCTGGACAAACGACGACCGGCCAACCGCGGGCCGACCAAACGAATCAGTCCCCGACGCCTCTTAAGCCCGTGGCCTTTTACAACCTGTTAGACAGGAAGTCCGTCGTTTTCCCCGATATCGCCACCACTACGGAACGGCTTTCGACGGGACAGAAGTTCGAACTGTTCGTCGACAACAGCATTTCCGTGAAATCGATAACATGGGCGATGATCGGTTCTGCGGTCAGCCAGGCGGCCGGCGCGCCCACCGGATTCGGCCAGGGTTGGGACGCATACGCCAAGCGATTCGGTGCCGATATGGGGCGGACGGCTTCCAGCGAATTCTTCGGGACATTTCTGCTGGCGTCTGCGCTCCACCAGGATCCGCGCTTCTATGCCGAAATCAATCCACCGCTATGGCATGCGGCGAAGTATTCGGTGAAACATGTTTTTATCATGCGCAACGACCAGGGTCATGAAGGCATTGCGTGGTCGAGGCTGGGTGGGCCACTGCTGTCCGAAGCGCTGGCCAATGTCTACTGGCCTGAACGCAACCGCACCGTGGGAGATACTTTGTTCCGCTATGGTCTCGATCTAGCAAGTCGAGCCGGTGGAAATATGTTGCGCGAGTATTGGCCCGTGGTGGTTGGGAAGATGAGCCACCGTTCGAGCGCCGGCCAGAACTGAGCGTTCGGGAAAAAGGCTGGCGATTTTTTTTGCTCCCTGCATCTAAGTCAGAAAATGGCAATCGCAGCAGATGTTTGCCTAACGGCGCGGCCGATGAACTGGGCCAAAGGTGGCTTTATAGCCGTAGCTATTTAAAAGAGGAGATCGAGATTGAGGATTCGGATACTGTTAGTGTTAGCGTTTTGTGGATTTATCGGTTCCGCTTCGGCACAATCGAGTTTCAGTCGTTATAACTTTACGGCGGCCGCGGGAGAGGGTATTGGCCGCGGCGATGTCGGTCAATTTGTTGGTAGCTCTTTTAACGCAGTAGTCGGCGCCGGATGGAATTTCAATCGTATATTCGGGGCCGATGGCGAATATATGTACTATGATCTCGGCTTTAAGCCGAGCGTGATCCGGGAGCAGAGCCTGCCGGGCCAGAGCGGCCACATGCAGTCCTTCAGCCTGAACGGGATCGTCAACGTGCCTCGCCATATCGGCAACTGGGGAGCGTACGGAATTTTCGGCGTAGGTTTTTATGACCGCACGGTTAAGTTGTCGCGTGCAGAATTGCTCCCGGCAGGCGCCATCTGCCAGCCCGCCTACGCTTGGTGGGACCTTACCTGCTTCAACAATGCACTGACATTTGCGCAACCACTGGCGTCGAACACCAAGATTGCCGGCGGCTATAATTTTGGCGGCGGCATCACTTATCGCACGAATCATTTCCACGACGGCAAGTTGTTCGTTGAAATTCGCTAC
Organism: Terriglobales bacterium; assembly: GCA_049511995.1. Classification (GTDB taxonomy): domain Bacteria; phylum Acidobacteriota; class Terriglobia; order Terriglobales; family Acidobacteriaceae; genus Acidiflorens. The sequence goes on along the minus strand of JBEKXO010000112.1, from coordinate 4,894 downwards.
CATAAGGCGTATGACAGCGACGTCGAGACCATAGTTCTTCCCATCGTGGTTGGGATGAGATGGTGACCGGCAGACTTTGCATCAAAGGTTGAGACTGGCTATTGGATTCGCAACGCGTCACTCTTTTCCTGCCTGCAGCGAAATACCTACCTGAGAAGGATTGTTGCGCATGAACGTTCCGCATCTCTTTGCGCCTTTGCCACTGCGAGGAATAACGCTGCCCAATCGAATTGCAGTGTCGCCCATGTGCCAATATTCGTCGCAGGATGGCTTCGCCAACGACTGGCACTTCGTGCATCTGGGTAGCCGCGCAGTGGGAGGAGCCGGATTGGTTTTTACGGAAGCGTCGGCGGTGCTGCCCGAGGGCCGCATCTCTCCGCAGGATCTCGGTATATGGTCGGATGACCACATCGACCGGCTTAAGCACATTACAGATTTTGTGCACTCGCAAGGCAGCTACGTCGGCATGCAGCTTGCCCATGCGGGAAGGAAGGCCAGCATGTCGAGGCCCTGGGAGGGAACTCGTTTAATCCCGCCCGCAGAGGGCGGTTGGGAGGTGCAGTACGCGCCGAGCGCCATCCCGTTTGCCGAAGAGTATGGGAAACCGACTGCGCTGACTCGCGAGGGAATCGTTTCGATCAAGGCCGCTTTTGTCGCCGCCGCCGCGCGCGCTCTTGCCGCTGGTTTCGACGTGATTGAAGTGCACGCGGCGCATGGGTATTTATTGCACGAATTTCTCTCGCCGCTCAGCAACCAGCGTACGGATGAATATGGTGGAAGCTTCGAGAATCGGGTGAGGCTTCTTCTTGAGGTAACGAGGGCACTGCGCGAAGCTTGGCCCGCTGACCGGCCAATTTTCGTTCGCATCTCCGCCACCGACTGGCTCGAAAGTTTCGATGCGAAGGAGAACGACGACGTTGAAACTGGGTGGACTATTTCTCAGTCGGTCGCGCTCTCGTCGCGGCTGCGCGAATACGGCGTTGATCTCGTCGATGTGTCGAGCGGCGGCAATGTCGCCAAGGTAGATATTCCCCTTGGGCCGGGATACCAGACGGGTTTTGCGGCGCGCATTCGGCGCGAGGCGGGCATTGCCACTGGCACAGTCGGTATGATCACGGATCCGGCGCAGGCGGATTGCGTTATTCGGACGCAGCAGGCTGACCTGGCGATACTCGCTCGCGAGATGCTGCGCGATCCGTATTGGCCGTTGCGCGCCGCTCGCGAACTCAAATATCCGGCACCGTGGCCTGCGCAATATGGTCGCGCCGCGGATGGTCGCGCGCCTGTGCGCCAGCCGGTGGTGCGGACGTGATCTTATGCTCTTACGCTATGATGAATCTTCATGATTAGCGTTCCAGTCGCTACTCCATCGCGATCTTATGAAGTGATTATCGGTAGTGGTCTGCTCGCTCGGGCCGGAGACTCGCTCGGGAAGTTTCTGGAGAATCGGCGAGCGTTTGTGATCACGGTTCAACCGGTAAAACGGCGGTGGGCGAAAGTTTTGACGAAATCGCTGGCGGCCTCGGGGATCAAAACCGAGTTGATGGAGATGCCGGATGGCGAGCGCTCGAAACGCCTGGCGACGCTGGAGAAACTGGCGGACAAACTCGTCAAGCTGGGCGCGGACCGCGGCACCACGCTGATTGCGCTAGGCGGCGGCGTGGTCGGCGACGTGACGGGATTCCTGGCCTCGATTTACATGCGAGGCGTGGATGTGATTCAGGTGCCGACGACGGTGCTGGCGCAGGTCGATGCGGCAATCGGCGGCAAAACCGGCGTCAACCTTGTGTCGGGGAAAAATCTGCTGGGCACTTTTCATCAACCGCGCGCGGTGCTTGTCGATCCCGCGGTTCTCGAGACGCTGCCTGCGCGGGAATATCGCGCTGGGCTCTACGAATCGCTGAAGTGCGGCATCATCGGGGATGCGGGGCTGTTTCGCTTATTCGAGGAGAAGCGCCGCGAAATTCTTGAGCGTGACCCGGTGGTGGTCGAAAAGGTGATTGCCGATTCGGTGCGGCTGAAGGCTTCGGTGGTTAGCGCCGATGAGCGCGAAGGCGGATTACGGCAGGTGCTGAATCTAGGCCACACGATCGGCCACGCGCTTGAGGCCGAGACTCGCTACACGCAATTGCTTCACGGAGAAGCTGTCGCTTGGGGCATGATTGCCGCGACGCAGATCGCGCTCTCCACCGGCAAACTGGATAGCGTGACGGCGGGCCGCATATCGAACGCTGTTCTCGGATTTGGCAAGCTGCCGGGTATGAAGTTGCAGACTTCGAACATTGTGAAACGTTTGCGCTCGGACAAGAAAACGAAGCAGGGAGTCGTGCACTTTATATTGCCGCGGGAGATTGGCAAAGTTGAAATCACGAGCGATGTGCCGGAGGCGATTGTGCGCTCGGCGGTCGACGAAATAAGGAAGCTGGCGCGGAATTAGCGATTTGGGAAAAAGCATAGATCAGCGGATCGTAGGCGCGGCTCCCGCAGGTGCGCGGGACCGTGAGTCGGCGGCGCAGGCCGTGCGCGAGATGTTCACCTCGATTGCGCCGCGTTACGACCTGCTGAATCATGTTCTGTCATGCAATATTGATCGACTTTGGTGGTGGCGGACGGCGCGCAAGTTCGATGCGATTTTGCGGCGTCCCGAGGCGCGCGTGCTTGATCTTTGTTGCGGAACGGGCGACATGACTTTCGCGCTGAGCCGGCGCGCCGGTTCGCAATCTCCGCAGATTCTCGGAGCTGATTTTTCTCATGCCATGTTGCAACGGGCGTCTGCTAAAACGGCGGAGAAGGGAAGAGGGAAGACGCTGCGCTGGATTGAAGCCGACGCGTTGCGATTGCCGTTCCCCGATGGGCATTTCAACCTCGTGACTTCGGCATTTGGATTTCGAAATCTTGCCGACTACGATGCGGGGCTGCGCGAGATTGCTCGCGTGCTTGCTCCGGGGGGAGAATTCGGCATCCTCGATTTTGGAGAGCCGGGCGGCGTGCTTGGCAGCCTTTATCGCGTCTACTTCAAGAAAGTTCTTCCCGCGATTGGCACGGTGATCTCGGGAGTGAAAGGCCCGTACGCGTATCTGCCCGCGTCGGTCGAGCGCTTTCCTGCTCCGGACGAAATGATGAACCGCATGCATCAGGCGGGCTTTCGCGAAGTTTCCTGGACACCTTACTCGTTCGGCATTGCGGGACTATATCGCGGCGTGAAGAGCAGCTAACCGCCGAGACGCGGAGAACGCCGAGGGATCTCTGAGAACAACTAATTTGTGAGCTAGTATGATGTGCGGCGCTTCGCGCATCTGTGAGCTAGTTATGGCTATGCTTGAGACAGTTCTGAAACGCTTTGAAGAGCCGGACGAAGTACGAACTTTTGAAAAGGGAAAGTTTGAAGTGGTTCACATCGGAGGCATGAACATTGGCCGCGCCACTTATGAGCCGGGATGGAAGTGGTCGCTACATGTCGGCCCGAGCGTGGGCGCGTCGCGCTGCAACGTCGAGCATGTTGGGATGGTGCTTTCCGGCTGCGCCACGGCTGCGATGGAGGATGGTACAGTTCACGAGCTCCGCGCCGGCATGCTCTTTTATATTCCGCCAGGTCCTCCCGGTCACGATAGCTGGGTGGTGGGCGACGAGCCTTATGTGTCGCTGCACTTTCTTGGGGCTGCGCAGTACGCTAGCAAGTAGCGCGCCTGGGACGTCCAAACCCCTACCCCCTACCCGCCGGTGTATTGGAATCATCAACTTACCAAAGATTCCTCCCAAAGTATTGAACAATAACAACTTATAGGCAAAGTATTCAACGATAAGGAGTTAGCTTAATTTTCGCTGCTTTGGGCGCTTATGTTTACTCTTGAGTTACCATCCGGCGGCCGAGAAAAATTTTATTTTGCCGGTCTTTAGAATCATGGCTTTGGCGGGAAATTCCTTGCAGATCTTTGGTTTTAAAGGAGTTGTTTGTAAAATATTCCGTTACAAGGAGTTAGCTCGATGCTGGATGCTGGCCGATTCTCGGAGCGTTTTGCCTGGATATCGCTTCGCAAAATATTGATTCCAAAGGGATCAATTCTTCAAAATATTCAGGAATAAGGAGTTAGGAGCAAGGCTCGCGCTCTCTGGCTTCAGGGCGCCCCTCGACTATGGAGATTTCAGAGATCGGCTCCGCTTGGCCTCCTGGGAGGTAGTTTCGCTGCGGAGAGGGAGCGCGTGTATTGTTTGCTCTAGATCTATTTTACGCTGAGTTGTCAAGCGCGTTTCCCGGATTGTGTTGTAGAGGTCTTGGACGACGAGAGTAGTCCAGCGCAGGCGCATTGCGGCCGGAGTATCTGTTGAATCTTGGCCCCCACTTCCTCGTGCTCATACGCCGAGCCTGAGGAGATAATGCGCTGGTGTCCCGAATACAAACACCGCCGCGCCTTGTCCACGATCCAGTCCACCCTCCTCCCGAACTATGCCGATCACCCTTCCTCTTCTATCTAGGACGGGACCGCCGCTGAATCCAGGTGTAGTCATCCGCTGCAAAAGTAGCGAGTGTCCACCGCCGCCGAAAATCGGGACTCCCGCCGTGGCTTGTGCGTTAACCGGAATGAGCGTAGGCTCGTGTCCCGCAATTGGCGGATAACCGAGAACAAGAACAGGTTCTAAATCGACAGTCCCTTGATCGTGCAATTCGGCACGTAACGGCACGATGCCGTCCGGGATTTCTGTACGTATTATTGCCAGATCTACACCGTCTGGCCCTAGAACGACCTCGGCAGGCACCGCGCACATCGGCCTTCGATCCCGTGTTTCAACTCCGATGAGCTGATTTCCCTGCAACACATGCTTCGCCGTAGCGATACCGCGTATAGGCTCCGCGATGATAAATCCGGTCGCACCGTGTTCATCTCCTACCGGAGTC
>JBEKXO010000111.1:0-14101 GCA_049511995.1 Terriglobales bacterium | reverse complement strand
CCGCGCCAGCGGTGAACGGAGGCAGGCCTTCCATCGTCGCTGGCCGATGCTGCTGCAGGAGTTCTTTGATAACGTCGAAGACATTTCCCGTGCGCCGCTCGATTTTTCGCCCACGCGCAATCGTGATCTCGGCGCCGCGCGACTCAAGGCGCAGAAACGGCCGCACGCCGAGAAATGTGTAACGCCCGATCTTTTCTCCGCCCTCGACCGACTCCAGCAGGAAGGCATCAGGCTCTCCATCCGCCACGGCCAGGAAGGCGGAGACCGGCGTCAGCAAATCAGCAGAGATCGACTTCGCCACCGGAACCAGCGTCGCGTCACGCGAGAGGCGTGAGAACTCTTTGTAGTCAGGGCGGATCATTTATGTTTCGCAGCTATGCTCACACCTTATGCTTTGTTGCAGGGCTTAGGATCGCACGAATTTGGTATGAGAGGGAACTCGGTCTAGATAAGCCGCATTCCTGCGGTGAATCTTAGTCTCTACCAACGAATGCCTTCGCTGCCTCCGCCACCGTGATCATCAGTGTCATGCGATCCATCGGCGAGGCTACCAATCCGCAGTCTTCATAAAACTTCCTCGCTCGCTCTGAAATCGCGTGCACAAGGATCGCTCGAATGCCTGCAATTTCCGCCGCCTGCAAAGTCCGCACCACGGCATCGCGCAGCAGCGCAGGCCCAATCTTTCTCCCCTGATAATCCTTGTGGACAGCCAGTCGGCCGATGATCATAACCGGCACCGGGTCGGGCATATTGCGCCTAACTCGACCTGGTGCTTCCGTGTGCGCCACGGCGCCAACGGCGAGAGCGTAATAGCCGATGGCCCGCTGCCCGGTGCAGACCACGTAAGTTCGCGAAGCGCCGCTTTCCTCATTTTGCAATGCTCGCCGTCGCAGCCATTCGTCAAGGGTCGGCTCTCCACAATCGAAGTTCGACAGATCGTGATCGACGCGCAGTTTTTCGGGCGCGCTCAGCGCATGCTCGCTGCCGCCCACTCTCACTGCTCCCAGGGTGCTTTGGTTTTCAGCAGCCGCCGCAGTTTCGTGTTGTTCACCGGAGCCTTGTCCAGCAGGGCATTGAAGCGCCTGAATTCGTCGCTCGTCAAAGCAAAATAGCGGCGGTCGAGCAGCACGGCCTCCGCCTCGCGGCACGCGGTTTCGAGCATGAAATCCGAGCGGTTTCGTCCGAGCGCATCCGCGGCGCGGTCGATCAGGGCCTTCTGGCGACGGCTGGCACGCAAGTTGATAGTTTCGTCGCGGTTTTTCTTCGTCCTGGTTCCGGCGGCTGGCATGGTTTTTCCCTGTATACACAATGAGTGTACATCAGCGTGCGCACGTTAGTAAACCCAGAGTTCCCCTTTCGGCACTCCCCTCGCTTGCCTACCCTTCGGCGGCGGCCATATACTTTGCGAGGCTTAGTCGATGGTTGAGCCGTAACGTAATCGTAATATTGCGGAGATTTTATGACGACACTGTTGGACCTTGAGCAGGAAACTAATCCGTGGAAGGCGCAAGCTGCCCGCTTCGACTTGGCCGCCAAAAAGCTGAATCTCGACGATGGCCTGTGGCGGGTGCTGAGCAGTCCGAGCCGCGAAATTATCGTTCACATTCCGGTGCAGCTCGATAACGGTCGCCTCGAAGTCTTCACCGGATTTCGCGTCCAGCACTCGATTGCCCGCGGCCCCGCAAAAGGTGGATTGCGCTATGCGCCCGACGTCAACCTCGACGAAGTGCGTGCGCTCGCGAGCTGGATGACATGGAAATGCGCGGTCGTCAACATTCCCTTCGGCGGCGCCAAGGGCGGCATCATTTGCGATCCGCACAAAATGTCGCAGGGCGAGTTGGAGCGCATGACCCGCCGCTACACGGCCGAACTCTTCGAATTCATCGGCCCGGAAAAAGACGTGCCCGCACCCGACGTAAATACCAACGAACAAACCATGGCCTGGATCATGGATACCTATTCCATGCACGCGCGCCAGACCGTCACCGCCGTCGTTACCGGCAAGCCGATCAACATTGGCGGTTCGCGCGGACGCCGCGAGGCCACCGGCCGCGGCGTGCTCATGGTTTGCGAGCAGGCCATCAAGAAGCTGCATCTGAATCGCGAAACCTGCCGCGTCATTATCCAGGGCTTCGGCAATGTGGGATCAAACGCGGCTCGCCTGATGGCGGCGGCGGGATATAAGATCATCGGCATTCTCGAAGTGGGCGGCGGCCTCTACAACAAGAACGGCCTCGATCTCGAAGCGCTTTGGGAATTTCGCCAGCGCCAGGGTACGATTCACGGCTTCCCGGCCGCGGAGGCATACGACCCGGAAGAGCTTCTGCTGGCCGATTGCGACATCCTGATTCCGGCGGCAACCGAAAACCAGATCACCAGCCGCAATGTCGATCGGGTGAAATGCAAGATCCTCGCCGAAGGCGCCAACGGACCTACTACGGCTATTGCCGACGATGTGCTCGCCGAGAAAAAAGTTTTCGTGATTCCCGACATCCTGGCGAACGCCGGCGGCGTCACCACTTCTTATTTCGAGTGGGTGCAGGATCGCCAAGGCTACTTCTGGAAAGAATCCGAGGTGAACGACCGTCTCGGAGACATCATGGTTACGGCGTTCGACGATGTGGTCCGCTACGCGGAAACGCATGGCGTGAACAATCGCATCGCGGCTTATATGCTGGCGATTGACCGCGTGGCCTATACCATCCGCCAGCGCGGAATTTACGCGTAAACGTAGCGAAGGTTGGGGCAAATATGAAACGTTACGCCAGCAACTTTGCTTTGCAGATGGCAGGTTCGTGTCTGCTGGCGATTGCCATTTCGGCGACTCTAGTAGTGGCGCCCGCTGCATCACAGACAACTCCGGCTAGTCCGACGGCGACTCCCGCTCCTCCGGCCTCGGGCAGTGCGCCCGCGTCGAAGGCGACTACGACGTCCTCTGGCGCTCCGACGACACAAGACATCGCTGCCGCAAAAGCGAGCGGCAAGGTCTGGGTCAACACCGAGACCGGCGTCTACCACAAGGGCGGCCGCTGGTATGGCAAGACGAAAAAGGGGAAATTTATGACCGAAGCCGACGCGAAGGCCGCGGGCTACAAGGGCGCGAAGCGGGACTGACGAACTAAATACGAGCGATGAAGCAAAAATAAATTGCGAGGAGAAATCACGATGACGCGGAAGTTCATCACCAGAATTCTGATCACGTTTTTCGCGCTGACCTTGCTCCCCGGAATGGCCACCGCCCAAGCCGCCAAAACTACAGCCTCAAGCACGGCCACTACTGCCAAAGCGGATCTGCTCGACATCAACTCGGCGACAAAAGACCAGTTGCAGGCTCTACCGGGCATCGGGCCGGCCTATTCGCAGAAGATCATCGACGGCCGTCCGTACGCCAGGAAGGACGAACTGACCAGAAAGAAGATCATTCCGCAAGCTACGTACGACAAGATCAAGGATCAAATTATTGCTAAACAGAAGTAGGGCGGATGACGGAGCAAGCGGAACAAAACTGAGACAAAGAAATTCTCCGCGACCTCTGCGTTCTCCGCGGTTAACAGTTTCGCCGAAATCTCCCCGAAGATCACGCCCTCCCGTCCGTTGCCTTGTCCTGCGATGTGGAGGATAATCGAAACAGTCCGCATCTGAGGCTTCTGACTTTCGTCATTGTCATTGTCATCGCGTGAATCTCCCCAACTCCATCACGCTCACTCGCATCGCGGCGATACCCCTTCTTATTTGGATTCTCTGCACTCCACGTTTAAGCGACCGCACCGGTGAGCGAGAAATCCTGGCGTCTGCCGTTTTCATACTGGCTTCAATCACCGACGGCATCGACGGCTATCTCGCGCGCAAACGCGGGCAGATCACGACCATGGGAATCCTGCTCGATCCGCTGGCCGATAAGTTGCTCGTGGCCGCCGCCTTCATCACCCTGGTGCAGTTCAATCCCGCGCTGGTTCCGGCTTGGATGGCGGTGGTCGTCATCGGCCGCGAATTTCTGGTGAGCGGTCTGCGTTCGATTGCCGCTTCGGAAGGTTTTACGATCCAGGCAAGTGAGCTGGGCAAGTTCAAAATGCTGGTCCAGATTATTTCCGTGGTCGCCGTGATTCTCGCACGCCGCTGGCATGAATGGCCGCTCTTCGGCATTTACATTTTCCCGGTTTACTGGATCGCCTTGGTCGCCATCTGGTTCATGGTGCTGTTGTCGCTCGTCTCCGCGCTCGACTATTTTGTGGCCTTCTGGTCGCGGATCGATCGCAAGTCGGAAAAGCGGCGGCGCCGCTCCTTCGTCCTGACACGGCGGAGAAAAAGCGATGTCCAACCTGTCTGAAATCTCGCCTGAGAAAGCGCTTGAGAAGCTGAACGCGCGCGCCGGCTCTGATCGACTTGTCCCACAATCGGAATTTTCGCTCGAGCAGCGGCGGATTCTGCTCCGCATCGCGCACCAGGCAATTGTTTGCGGCTTGGAGCGCCAGCCCTTTGCCGAAGTGCCACCCCTTTTCCCCGAACTCCTGCAGCCGCGTGGTGTGTTCACGACGCTCTACCTGCGAACCGATCAGCCCGGCACACTTGATCGCGATCCGAATAGCGAACCGCATATGGAACCGCATCGTGAACTGCGAGGCTGCGTCGGCTACGCGCTTCCCATCGCTGCTTTGCATCGCGCAGTCGCTGAGACCGCGCGCGCTGCCGCTTTCGACGATTCCCGCTTCTCGCCTGTGACGCTCGAGGAAGTCCCCCGATTGGAAGTTTCTCTGAGTGTGCTCTCGCGCCTTTTTCCGATTCATCCGCAAGCGGTCGAAGTAGGGCGGCACGGTTTATTGATTTCGCAGGGAGCCCGCCGCGGCCTGCTGTTGCCCCAGGTTCCCGCCGAACAAAATTGGGACCGGAAGACGTTCCTGGAACAAACCTGCCGCAAAGCCGGCCTGCCGCTCGATGCCTGGCGCAAGGACGCAACCATCGAGGCCTTCACCGCCGAGGTCTTTGCCGATTCCGATGTCGAAGCGGCAGCTTGAATCAGCGCCTGGTTCGCAAAACCAGTCAACTCCCTGGGGGCCGCACCCCATAAGCGCCAACTTAAGGAGCTATTGTTTCCGAATAGTCCGTCAACGGGGAGCAATCGCGATCACTTGCTACAAGCCGACTTCTCGGGACTGATCCGATCGTTGTCCCATCTGATTTTTCCGGATCACCGATAATACTCCTCGTAACTACTGAACCAAGCACAGTGGTAACGACCTAAAAGGCAATAGTCCTGCAACGGATTCCGGTGCTAGAGTGATACAAAATGCTTCCTAATTGTCTCGGGAGACTGGCCAGGACGACCCTCCTACTCTTCCTGTTTACTGGAATGGCATTTGCCCAAACACAAAGCCAAGCCCAGCAAGCGCTTGCGAGATGTGAGGAATCCGACGCCAATGCATGTCGAGTTGCCGCCCGATCAACCTTGCCTCCAAAGCAAGTCTCCGAGGCATACACATTCTGGGCGGACACTTTTCCAAACCAATTCGGCGCTACCGGAGAGCCCATCAAGCTGCTGCGAAACGCCCTTGATCTCGATCCAAATAATGCCCTGGCTACGTACCTGCTTGCGGTTTATTTGCCCAATACTGATTACAAATTGGCCGAGGAGAAAGAGAAGCTGCTGAAGCGGGCAGCGCAACTGCGGCCTGATTGGGAAGCGCCCCACGTGCAACTCGCGCTGGGGGCGGAGCCATGGGGCTATCAGCAAATGATCGCGGAGTGGACGGTCGCTCTTAAGTTCGGGCCCGACGATCCGTTCTATGCCGCCAAGCTGAAGGAGGCACAGGAGAAGTTTGCGGCGCAAAAACTTGACTTGGCAGAGAAAGAAGCGAAGGCCAAGGTTGATCCGCAGGCTTGGGCGGGTGCGGCGATCTATTCCGCGAAATTCATGTGCGACGTTGCCAAGGCTGAGCAGTGGACCGCCAAGTACAACGAGTTTCACCGCGATGGACATTATCCCGCGCTCGTTATGGCAGACACCTACTCGGCCTGCGGTCAGCCGGAAAAAGCGCGGGCTATGTATCGAGAGGTCATCGCGAGATACGAAAAATGGGTGAATACAGGACTCAGCAGGCAAGAAGCCATTCAGGTGCAGGAACAGCAACTGGCGTATCTCGACTTGCAGCCAGAAGCGAATCGGATGCACGTGATTCTCAACATGATATTTGCGCGGGACAAGGACTGGTGGCGGGTGAAGGTGGAATGCGAAGAAGCTGAACAGCGTGGAACGCCAACTCCAGAAATCTACGCACAGCATGCGAATGCCCTGATTCAAGGTACGCCACCAGGATACGAGCAAGAGCTTCAGTCGGTCGTAGAAAAGGCGCTGAAGCTCGATTCGAAATTTCTGGAGGAACACCCTGAGTTCCGCTCGTACTATAAGGAGCCTGGCAAACAGTGAAAAGGGATCATATTGTGCCGCTTGGGCTGCTTGCACTTTGCGCCGCTGTTGCGTGCGTAGCGAATGCATTCGCTCAAGAGGCAATGCCAAAATCGGGAGCTCTCGTCGCGATCGACACAGGTCAGACGCTTTGGATCGCACCGGTCAACGGCAAGATGCAAGTGATCAGCCTGAACGACTACGTCATCCCGAGAAAAGATGGGTTTTGGCGTGTGCTGTTGCCTTCGAAGTCGCTGCCGCCAGACGTTGTCGCTTTTCCACTCGCCAAAAGCAAAAGCGCGACCGGTGCACGCCAGAAAGCATTGCCGGAAAAGAAAGAAGGTCAGACCGAGGAGCAAGATCAATCTGACCAGGAAGCACAGCCAGATCTCAACGAAGTGCATCGCCAAGAAGTGAAATTCCTGAGTCCCCTTTACATTTCCTTCTACACCGAAACCGAGCAAACCGAGGCATACAGCCTTTTGCAGACCACTGAACGGACTGGCGAACGCATGCTGGTGTTTTCCGACGCGCATCTGTCGATTCCAGAAGACACCAAGATGAAAGACGTCAAGCCCTGCGTTGACTCGGAGAACGAAGACGCTAACTATCAGGAATTCGCGTCCGAACAAGAAACCTTCGGAATCGTGCGGGCTCGTGGGAAGTGGCGCTACGACGGTGCGATCTCGCTGCGAGGATACAGTACAAATTGCGCCGTCTCCTTAACGCCGCCCAAGAGCGTCGTTGCGCAAACCGAATTGTTCCCGAGTTGGAAAGATATCAAAGACGTTTATCCTGATGCCGACGATGCATTTTCTTCACCCAGCCACGACCTGTTGCTCGTTCTGTACCAAAATCGGCTGATGGTCGCGCCCGTGCGGCAGGGGAAGCTAGGAAGACCGTTGTTGCGACTCGAAGTAAACGGAAAACCGGTCATGGTGGAGTGGGCATTGGGAAAATACGTGGATGGATGGACAAAACAGTTGACCCCGTATTTCGGCGTGTACCAGCCAAAAACGAAGGCCAGCCAATAACAGAAAAGATTCCTCCTCCCCATTCGCCAGTTGGAAATGAGTGACGGGCAACCCGGAAGTTATCGGTCGTCCGTCGGATTAGTACCGACAAACGCCCCTGTAGTGATCAAAGGAGCCAACTGTCGGATTGTCGGCAAACCGGAAGGAATTTTGATTAAGTTAGCGCTGATGAGGCCGCACCCCCACTTTCGTACCCTTGTATTCTCTGCAGAAGGAAGTAAGCTAAATGACTGGCGCTTTGCTCTGATGACGGCGCTATGAGGCAGTATGGAATTAGCTGTTGTAATCGTAGTGGTGGTCGTCGCCAGCGCGATGATTCCGGGCAATCCGAAGATCCAATTCTTCCGCTAATACCCAACGGTGTGCGCACGGCAAAGAGACCGGGGTCGCTCTGCGTCTAATCTTGATCCCGATCCCATGCAAAAATAAAAAGAGACGCGGCAAGCCGCGTCTCTCAAAGCAAGTCCGAAGATGTTACCTGCCGTTACTGTTGCTGCTCGTCCAGTTCTACCGTGTCGCCCGCGTAGACGTCTTCCAGCGCGAAGACAACCATTGCCGATGACGCCGTTGGAGTGACGTTTAAGACCACCACTTCGCCTACGGCGCGCCGGGGCAGGTCGGCTACGTGAATGTTCGGGCCTTTGGTCCTGTCGAAGCGGCCCGCCTCAAAGGTCGGCGGACGCATCTGCGTATCTTCTGAAGTCTGCGCTTTGAAGGAGAGCGAATCTACCGGATCGGCCAACGTCGCTGAGTAGGAACGTACGACGCGGAAGTAGTCGCCCACCTTTACGCCCTGGTTCGAACCCATGTTGAGATAAAGCTTCATACCCGTGCCGAGGAAGCCATCGAAATCTTTACCCAGCACCACCCTTCCCGTCAGCTTGCCACTTGCCGGAGCGAACCGGTCGAAGTGTCCGGGCACATGGAACGAAACTCGCGGCCGCTCCACGAAAGGTACGGCAATATCGCCGGGGTTAATCGGATCGCAACTATATTCCACCTGGGCGATCGCGCTGTGACTGCGGGTATCGACGATGCGCACCCTGCCGATGTCGCCATAAGGGCGACCGGCATTCGAGAGCACTTTTCGCTGCCCCGGATAGATTTCGTATTCGTTGACGTCACGCATTTCGCGCACAATCGAATAGAGCTGACCCGCCTGGTAGCCGGTACCTGCCAGGAAGACGAGTTCCCCGATCTCGAATTTGGTTGAAGTCGGAGTTTCCAGTCCGCCATTCACGTAATTGGCGTCGGGGATGCGATCCTTGGTGAGAAAACCGGCGCAGTAGATATCGGCCGTGGTCGGCGTCTGGAAGCGGACAAAGGGCACGTTGACCGCAGTATGAACAATTCCATCTGCATCGGGTGTGACCGGTTGCGTCGACTGCTGCGCCATGGCGAGCGTCGCCGCTAGCGTCAGTAGCATTAACAATCCTGTTTTCTTCATCTTACCTCCAACCGCCGATTCTTCTGCATCTGCTCCCGCTATCTCTCACGCTATCTCTCACGGAAGACAAGGGTTACAGCCGAAAAGTAACAAGCGCAGGGGTACGGGTCAAGGTTACGAGGGTGTTTAGCCCCTTTGCCCAAAAGTGTTTTGCGGGCTTTTGCCCGTCTTCTTTATGGTCCCTTGGACAATCCTTATGTTGCATATGCGCGTACACCCCTGTAATATCGCGCCGTCGCCGAGAGCGGATTGTTCGGAATAAGTTGTTAATAAAATGGCCTTAGCTTTATCGTCTAACGTCGCGCCGCGCTTTTTACCCCAGCGTTTGCCCCGAGTCTGCCTCGCGCTCGGCGACGACACGGTCGAGGACATGCTGGCCACGGCCGAGTCCATGGCTCGGGATAACCCGTTCCTGGAGTTCCGTTTGGACTATCTCAAGCAGCCCCTGGCCGCGCTGCCGAAGATCCATCGTTTTCTCGAAACTCACCAGTACGTCACTGCCGTAGGCACTTGCCGCCGCGCCGACAATGGAGGCAAGTTTAAGGGGTCGATTGCCTCCGAGTTAGAAGTCCTCACCAAGGCGCACGCCGCGGGCTGCCAACTCGTCGACCTAGAAATGCAGAGCGCGTTGAAGTCGAAGCCCGAGGCCATCGCCCGCCTCCGCAGCCGCGCCGGGCTCATCATCTCGTTTCATGATTTTCACGCCACGCGCAACCTCGACGAAACGCTGGCCAAGATGCTGAAGATTCCCGCTGACTTCTACAAAATTGTCGGCACCGCAACCACGCTCTCCGACAACGTGGCCATGATGAAGTTCCTGCAAGCGAACAGCGGCCAGCAAGCGCTGATCGGCGTATGCATGGGCGAGCAAGGCATCATCAGCCGCGTGCTCGGAGTGCGCGCCGGCAGTGCGTTTACCTTCGGAGCCGTCGATCCGAGCGCCGGCCTGAAGACCGCGCCGGGGCAAATCAGCGCGCGCGATCTGCGCAACATCTATCGCATCGATCAGGTCGACGCCGCCACACGCATCTATGGAGTCGCCGGCGATCCCATCGGCCATTCGCTCTCGCCCGTCATCATGAACACGGCGCTGCGCCGCGAGAATGTCAACGGGGTCTATCTTCCTCTCCACGCTAAAACGCTCAAGGATCTGATGCACTGCGTGCGCGAGATTCCGCTCCACGGGCTCAGCGTCACGATGCCTTACAAGCAGTCGATCGTGCCGCATCTCGACAACACCGACGCGCACACGGCGAAGATCGGCGCCTGCAACACGGTCGTCCGCGGAGCTGAGGGCAAGCTCTATGGTTTCAATACCGATATCGCCGGGGTGGTGCGACCGCTCGAGCAGCGCATTACGCTTGAGAATGCGAAAGTCCTCGTCATCGGAGCAGGGGGCGCGGCGAGAGCCGCAGCCTTCGGCTTAAAAGAGCGCGGCGCTGAGATATGGATCTTGAATCGCACTTCTGTCAAAGGACAGAAGCTAGCCCGCCAAGCCAAGGCGCACACCATCAAACGCGCCGACCTGCGCAAGGTCGCCTTCGACGTCATCATTAACGCCACGCCGGTGGGCATGGGAAACACGCGCGATAGTCCGCTCAAGGACGAAGAGATTCAGGCGCGCGTCGTCTTCGACATGGTCTATGACCCGGTCGAGACGCACCTGCTGCGCGTTGCCCGCACCAAGGGAATCGCCGTCATCCCCGGAGTAGAAATGTTCGTGCAACAGGCGGCGCGCCAGTTCGAGATCTGGACCGGCAAGCCCGCTCCCGCCGGAGACATGCTGCGCGCAGTAACCATCGCTTTGCAAGAACGAGCCGGCGCGCACAAACCGAAAGCCTGAGGTGCGACGCCGACCCGGCGTTGTACGTACAAATGTTCCACGTGGAACAAGTTCGTTTATTGTTCGTCCGTACAATTATATAGTTACACCTCAGTGATGATGATTTGTATGGGGTTAGCAGTCTTGGAAGAAACCTGGGGAAAGACAAGACGTTGTCCGTTCTTTTGGGAAAACCTCCCGTCTGTCCCCGTGGTTCCTCTCCATGTTCCTCCATCGCTCCACTGGCGAGACCTTCTACGGTTGAAGCTCGAAAACAACGCCGCAGCCGTTGCCTCCGCACTCCGTTCTATTGCCGCCGTAAAAGGTCATGCCGTAGAGATTCCCGGATGAATCAATAAGAAGAGTACCTTGGGGTTCACCCCCGGCGACATTTCCAGCAAAGGCATAGAGTTCGCTCTCGGTCCACGGGCCCTGGCCAGTGGGCGTCAATTTGTAGACGCCACCGTTACCCGAGCCGCCTCCGCTCCAAAACGTGCCGTAGAGATTCCCGTATGTGTCAAGAGTTACTGGACTGTCGGCTTCGATCCCGTCGCCGCCGCCGGTAAAGGTGTAAAGTACCTGCTCATTCCAGGTCCCTTGCGTCTGCGTCAGTTCAAACACCACACCGCAGCCGGGGATGAACTGTTGACGGCAACTATATGACTTCAGATCGCCTCCGGAGGCGGTACTGCCATAGACATTACCGTCGGCGTCGAGGGTTACGCCGAATGTGGAATTGGCACCGTCCGCGCCGCCCGTAAAGGCATGAAGCACAGTTTCAGTCCATGGGCCGCTGGGAGTGGGCGTCAGTTCGTAGACAAGCCCACAGCCGGGATATCCAGGGCCAAAGCAACTAGCCGACGTGTCGCCGCCTTCCTTCGTTACTCCATAAAGATTTCCTTGGGAATCGAACGTCAGGCGGCCCAATACCTGATTGCCGGTAGTGCCTCCAGTGAAGTCATAAAGCACAGTTTCATCCCACTCGCCGCTCAGGGTGGGCGTCAGTTCGAAGGCGACGCCGCATCCGCCCCCGCCCGTATTACAAGTGAACATATAGCCGCCAGCCATGGCAGTGCCATAAACGTTGCCGATGGAGTCAAGGATGACGCCTGCATACGGGTATGCACCGTCACTACCGCCCTTGAAGACATGAAGCACAGTCTCCTTCCAGGGCCCGTGCGCGGTGGGAGTCAGCTTATAGACCACGCCGCATCCGGGTACGAATCCCTGTAAGTTGCAGTTCGCAGGCTTACTATCGCCGCCAAACCACGTGGTGCCATAGAGATTGCCGGCGGAGTCCAGAACCACGCCGCCAACCGGCAGGGCTCCGTCCCTGCCTCCGGTGAAGGTGTGGAGCACCGTTTCCTTCCAAGTCCCGCCTTCCGTGGGAGACAGCTCAAACACGACGCCGCATCCGGCATACTGCGGATAGCCGAAATAAGCTCCGCAAGCGGCGGATTGGTTGCCGCCGTCCCAGGTCGTGCCATAGAGATTGCCAGCGGAGTCGATGGCCAGTTGGTTTCCTCCCGCAGCACCATCCTTGCCTCCGGTAAAAGTGTGGAGAACTATCTCCGTGTCCTGCGCCAGAGCAGATGCCGCTAGCAGCAGCGTGGCCGCTAGAGCCACGATCACGTTTCGTGTGGTTTTGCCTTGATACGTCATATCTTTCTCTCCTTAATAGTTCGAAGTTAAATTCGGTTTTGTTTCGGTCGCCTCGTTATCTACCCCGCCGCTTACTTGAGCAGCGGCCAGTTATTCACGGAGGCTGACTATCAACCGAACCGGTTTCCTGTGAGATCGATCCCTTGAGAAGACGGAGTCTTGCCTGCTCGGATTGCTCCGCAACTAGCTTGCTGCCGCAGAGTGGGCAGGTATCAAAGACCAGAGTCGCGGTATTACCTATCAACAGGGTCATTCCCTCCCGCCGTACCGTCGTCTCCGTTCGGAACGTGCTACTCGTGCATGGGCCGACCTTGTGATAGCGGAAGAAACTTGCCCACTCGCTCAGCCATTGGTAAAGTCGCTGCATTGCGATCTCTTCCCTCGGCCGCGAATGTTGTGGCTGTCGCAGCAAAAAGGCCAGTAATTCGTTCTAATAACTTCTAATCAGTTCTGAATGTCCGCTATGTCGACGGGAACAGGACGGATATTTCAATTCGGAAAATTTCAGGTCGATGCCACGGCCCGCACCCTGCGCCGCGAAGGCGCGATCATCAAGCTCAACTCCCGCGCCTTCGACGTACTGTTGTATCTGGTGCAGAACCCTGGGAAGCTTCTCACCCGTGACGAACTGTTAAAGAATGTCTGGCAGGATGCCTTTGTGGACGAGAGCAGCCTGCCGCAAAGCATTTCTCTGCTGCGGCGGGCGTTGGAGGAGAAGCCCGGCGAGAACAGCTATATCGTTACCCTGCCGGGGCGAGGGTATCAATTTGCTTCGGCAGTCCATCTTGTTGCTTCGGAGGAGGGAAATACTCTGCCGGAGGCGGCAGCGGGCCAGAGTAACTCTAGCGGGCTTATTTTTGAGAAGCACACGATTGAGACAAGTGTCATTACGACCAATGAAGAGAAAGAACAACTAAGTTCGACGATTTCGCGACGTCGGCCACTGATCAGAATGGTTGCAGCGGTGTTGGTCGCGGTCGTTGCTGTTGTGGTCGTCGTTCGCTTTCGTAGCCCGCGGTCGCCTGAACAAAAACATGAACTGGTGGAAAGGCAACTGACCGCCAACCCTACAGAGAACAGTGTGAACTTCGTGGCTCTCTCCCGCGATGGCAAATACCTTGCCTATAGTGACTCCCATTTTTACGGTCTGTATGTGCTGGCGATCGACAGTGGGGAAATTCGCGCGATTCCTTTGCCAAGCCACGACGCCCCCTACGACTGGTTCCCGGATGGGATCCATCTGTTGACGACCGGAACCGGCTGGGAGCTATGGAAAGTGTCAACGTTGGACTCCAGCATGCGACAGCTCTGGGGCGGTCGAGCGGGAGACGCGGCGGTGTCGCCCGACGGGTCGCACATTGCTTTCGTGAAGTGGCCGCATGAGTTATGGCTGATGGGAGCGGACGGTGAGGAGCCGCACCAGATCCTGGCAAGCGTTGCTGATGTTCTGTCTGGTGTTGCCTGGTCACCCAGTGGTCAGCGTCTCGCTTATATCCGGCGACGGGGTGCGCTGGCGAAGCACGAAGTTACCATCGAGACCTGCGATCTGACTGGTGGCGCCCGAACCGTGGTGTTATCCGACCCGCATCTGTGGGGTCCAACCGATACTTCTGGCATTGCATGGTTGCCAGACGGACGCATCGTCTACTCGATTCATTCCGGCGACAGCGAGTCGTACCTTTGGGCAGTAATGGCAGACCGAGACACCGGCGAACCAAGCGGTGCTGCGACACGCT
>JBEKXO010000110.1:0-14120 GCA_049511995.1 Terriglobales bacterium | reverse complement strand
TGGCTGAACTTGCCCTCTGGCACGACGTTTTCGTCGAGCAAGAACTGCCCTGGGGACGATTCTTGCAATCCGCGCTGCTGCATACAGCGGTAGTGGCCCTGCTGTGGACGGTCTCAATCGCATGGCTTCGGCAGCAGAAGATTCTGACGAACGCGGCCTTTGATCGGTCGTCATTAGTGACGTACACGCCGGAAGAATACCTGCCGCCGCTCGACACAGGCGCGCCCGAACCGTTGAAGCCCCAGAAGGGAAACCCAGTCTACGCGAAGCAGGCAATCCTTTCGGTTCCGTTGGAAGCCGGCAACCACTCGCAAACCATCGTCGTGCCGCCCGATCTTAAACTCGACCGCGACGTGCCGCTGCCCAACATCATTGCGACAGGCGCCGTGGCGCCCGCAGTTCCGCTGGACGCTACCCAACCGCGTTTGAACCGAATTGTCGCGCCCGAAGCCCAGGTCGTAGCGCCAGCGCCGGAAGTGGAGTTTGCGCGGGAGCGACTGATGCAAACGGCGATGAAATCAGAAGTTGTTGCTCCGCCTCCGGAGTTGACTCAATCGTCAAGGGGGACAGTCGGACTGATGAACATTGGTCCAAGCGATGTGATCGCGCCTGCTCCGCAGCTTACTTTAACGGAGCAACATTCGCGTGCGGCGCGAGGCGGACATTTGCCTGGCGGAGGAGTTCAACCAGTAGCGCCTCCCCCGAGCATGGCGGCAGGGGGCTCCGGCGCAACTGGACGCCTGATCGCATTGGGGATTCGACCCGTCGCGCCGAATGGACCCGTCGCCGTTCCTGAAGGAAATCGCAGAGGCACTTTCGCGGCGACTCCGCAGGGAAAACCGGGCGCTTCGGGTATGCCTGATCTGCCAGGATCGAATACCGGAGCCAATAACGGCGGCTTCAAAACGCGCAATCGCGGCACGCTCCCGTCAGGCCTCTACGTGGGCGCGGCAGGCGATCCCGACCACACGCGCGAAATGGCGAGCCTGCCGTCGTCTGGAAAAAGCGCCGATTCTCGTACTGCGGCCGAGGTGCCCGACAATAAGCTCACAGACGTCGATCGCCAGGTCTTTGGCGGCAAGCGTCTATATGAGATGCGGCTGAACATGCCGAATCTCAATTCCGCCAGCGGCAGCTGGGTGATGAAGTTTGCCGAACTCGATAGTGGAAAGCACGAAGGCGAGCTGCTGACTCCTGTTTTGACGGAGAAGACCGATCCGGGTTATCCGCTGGAGCTGATGCGCGCTAATGTGCACGGCATGGTTACGCTTTACGCCGTCATCCATCCTGATGGGAAAGTGGGCGAGATTCGCGTGCTAAGCAGCCCTGACGAACGACTCGACTCTTATGCGGCCACGGCTCTCGCCCGCTGGAAATTCGTGCCCGCGGAAAGAGCCGGCAAAGCGGTGGCGCTCGAAGCAGTGGTTGAGATTCCGTTTCGGGCTAAGACTAGCTTCTGAAATCCGCCGAATTCTATTTCCGCGCTGACGCCGATTTCTCTCCCGGCAGAGCGGAGTAGACGGCAGGGTTGGCGCAGACTTCGTAGTAATACCGATCGTTCCAATACAAAATCGAGAGATCGCGCACATCGACTTGGGCGATGCGATTCTTGCGGATGGCGATCTTGCGGAATACTCCGTTGGCGATCGGAACAGTGCCAACAAAAAACTCGCCTTGCTCGTCGACCCACTGGCTGTGGAATCCAGACTCGGTCGGATCGGCCTCCCATGGCGTAAGCGAAATTTCCTGTTGCAACTTGCGGAAGGCTGCTTCGCTAAGGCAGATTCCTCCAACGTTATAGTTAAGCCGCATTTCTTCCGCCGCCGGATCCGCGCTCGCGCTTTCGCTCTTGTTGTTACCGCTGCCTCCGATCAGCACCGAATAGACCTGGAAGACGCCGGCATCGGGCGCGAGTTTCTTGCGCACGCGCTTGCTGCACGAGGAGAGACGGTCGCTCTCATTGATGGCGTCGGAGATCATGATGCGATGCTCGCCATCCATGAGGTAAAGCGGCGGCGAATCCTGATAGGCGATGCCTAGGCCGACTTCCATCGGAGGCAGGCCGGAGCGCTCCAGTAATTCGTTATACTCGCGCAGCAGGCTCACAATCTCC
Source organism: Terriglobales bacterium (assembly GCA_049511995.1). Taxonomy (GTDB): domain Bacteria; phylum Acidobacteriota; class Terriglobia; order Terriglobales; family Acidobacteriaceae; genus Acidiflorens. The sequence goes on along the minus strand of JBEKXO010000110.1, from coordinate 12,007 downwards.
CAGGCTAAAACGCAGGTCCGACCCACGCCGAGCATGGCTTCGCCTTCGCGCTCGAGCAAAGCGACGATGATCGCGTCGCCTTCGAGGAAGACTTTGGTGGCGCCATACTTCGCCAGCAACTTGTTAACTGGATCATAAAAATTAAGGCTGAAATACGATGCCGCATTCATGCCCTTTTCCATCAGCGAACGCGTCAGCCGAGACGAATCGCGCACGTCGGCCTTCAGAATGACGTGGTGAGTTACTCGATCTTCGGCGGCCTTCTGCTCTTCAGGCGGCAGAAATTCGTAGAGCATGCCGTTCAGAGTGGATAGCTCGCGAACCTTTTCGTCGGTTACCAGATTGATGCTGTCAAATCCCGTGCTCAGGGCCTCGAGGCCCCGCAGATCGCGGTGATAGCAAAATAAGTCGTGCAGCAGTCGAGCGGCGAAACGGCTGCGCTCCGATCCGCGACAAGATGCCACGCGCCCGATCGCGGCAAAGAGACGGTCGGGATGGAGCCGGCTCTCGGCAATTATTTTTTCCACGCGCTCCGCTTCTTCGCGCGAGATGAGGGCATTTTTTATCTGCTGCGGATTCACCCGCGGGGCATACTCGGCGAGCAGCGGCACCGCTTCATAGGAAGCCACGACCTGCGCCAGAATGCCTTCGCGCTGCAGCAGGCGGCTCCAGATATCGAGCCGGTCCTGGCGATGGCGATCCTCCGGCGTCAGGTCTTCGCCGTTTCCCGAACCCACCAGCGTAGCGGCGTTCTCCGGAACATTCAGCGCCTGCTCCAGATGCTCGTCGTCAACTCCTTCACCGTATCCCAGCTCGCGCAGAAAATTCAGCGCGAACTGCCGCAAACTCGGGAAGCGGTCAGAATCTTTGTCGAAGTTGCCGAACATGTAATAGTGTTCGGCGCATAGATAATCGTCGCGGCCGTCTTCGCTGAGAATAAGCGGATTGAGAAACAGCCGGTAGCAGTCGGCGGGCAATTCGCCGAGCAGTGATCGCCGCGTTCGCGCCAGCGTCTCTTTTTCGATTTCGCGAAGCAGCCGGAAGATCTCCTGCCCGGCACGCCGGAGTATGATCTTCTTACGCACCTGGAACGAAGAAACCCGTTCCTGCGTCTGCATCATTTTTTCTTGCCGCACGCCCTCGAGCGACTTCAATTTCATGCGGCACTGTTCGAGGATTCTGCCAAATTGCGCCTGTAATTCGGTGCGCACGAACTTGAGCACGGCGAGGCGGCCGAGCAAATCGATCGACGGATTTCCCTCCGCCTTGGCGCGATTTAATATCGCAAGATGAATCGAGGTCAGGAGAGTTTTCAGGTCGGCCGGACTAGACTGGCGTGGTTTGACGGCGCCCTGAGCAGCAGCAATAAATTTGTTTTGGCCGGTGGCGGGAACATCCATCTCGAAAAGCGCTTCCACCTCGCCAAAGCGGCAGATGTAACGCGCCAGATGAAAGCTCAAACCGGCGGTGATGCGGGAACTGAGAAAAACATCGTAGCGAAGATTGTCGACGCCCAACTGCAAATCGCTGAGTGCGAGTGTGATCCGGTGGTATTGCAGATCGGGCAGAGTGGGCGGTTCAGAACTTCGCAACCGAAAAATCGGGAGCTTGGGCATCGCCTCTCTTCTCGCAAAGATTACTGGAAAATGATTGAAAACAAGGTACAAAGCAGGCTAGCACGCTCTCGGAGGGGTCGAAAGTTACGCTGGTGTAGCGCAAAATTATGCCGGTAACAGCGGCCAATTCGCGCCGCAAATTCAGTTGCAATGAAAGTCGGCCGATCTGAGTGCTGAGTTTTTCTCCCGCGACCGCGGGATCAGTTTTTCGAGCCTCAACCAGGCCGGTAGTCGCGGACATCATCTTTCGGGAGAAAGAGTCGCCGAATTGCTGTCTTGCCGGCGTCGGCGAGACGGCGATTCAACGCTTCGACGTCCCCTCTTACCCAGCCCACGCTGGAAATTTTGATCTCGCCGTCCGGCTCGATAAAAAACCACGTTGGGACGTTGGTGAGGCCGTATGCGTTCGAAACCGCGTAGCCGGCCGGATCGTCGAGCAGCGTCGGGAAAGTGATGCCGTACTCCTTCAAAAAGGCGGAGGTGTTGACCTTGTCGTCCTGAGAAATTCCCACGAGGGCGACCTTCTCCGCGCCATACGCCTTGCGCAAGCGCTCGAAAAAGGGAAACGTATATTGGCAGACCGGACAGGAAATCTTGAAGAACGCGGCAACCACCGGCCCGCGCTGCAGCGCTTCTTTTAGGGAAAACTTGCCGCCGTCGAGGCTGGGCAAAGAAAAGTCTGGCGCTTTCGCTCCCTCCGCCAGTGCTGTCATATCCCTGTGACCTCCGAATAAACGCTCGAGCCACCTCATCGAACCAGTGCCCTCAACTAATTTAGATCATACCGTTCGCCTTCAGAATTTTGCGAGTTAAGCCAGTGAGGGGGAGTTCTGGGACACGATCCAATCCGATCCATTTTCCCTCCGTCCCAAACCGAACATCTGGCAAAGCAGAACGCCGTGAGTGCTCATTGCGCACCACGTGCACCTTATAGTTCGTGACCGTGATGGAATGGCGAAACGTTCGCCAATGCGTCGCAGCCTGCGTAGTGCTCGGAGGCACAGCCGATAGAGGCAACTCCCACATGCTGGGCATAATCGAATCTTTGTGAGGGCGCTGCACCAGCCGAACTTTGCCCATACCGCCGCCATTGCCGTCTCCCGCGCGCCAATTCAAAATGCACCATATTTCTTTCTGTTTTTGGCGAAGAGGCGCTTCCGAGCGCCGAATTTCCCCCCGCGTGGCGCACCATCTTCGAACCGGACACACAAGGCAACGAGGCTCGCGTGGCACGCATACGGTTGCGCCAAGCTCCATCATCGCTTGATTGAAATCCCCGGGCCGCGAGCGAGCGAGAAAGCCTTGCGCGTGTTCCCACGTTTGCCGAGTCGTGAGTGTGCTGCCGATCATTCGCTGCAACACACGCTCGACGTTGCCGTCAACCACGGCCGCGGGTTCGTTGAACGCAATGCTCGCAATGGCGGCAGCGGTATAGCGTCCGATGCCCGGTAGGGCACGCAGAGCTTCGCATTTCGCCGGGAATACACCCGCATGCTGTTCAATCACCTGCTTCGCGCACTCACGCAACATGCGAGCTCGCCGATAGTAGCCGAGGCCGCTCCAGGCGGCGAGCACGTCCGCCTCTGAAGACGCAGCGAGTGCGTCTATGCCAGGGAAGCGCTCCAGAAAAATTCGGTAGTGCTCAAGTACGGCAGCCACGCGCGTCTGTTGCAGCATGATTTCACTGAGCCATATGCGGTAGGGATCACGAGTCCCACGCCACGGAAGGTCGCGCCGATGCGCGTCATACCAGTGAAGCAGCGCACGCCGGAATGCAGGCAGGTTTCGGCTGACGTTCGCAGGTGTCGGAGGCGTTTTCAGAATAGAGGCGGATGCGCGCATTACTGCGACGAACTGGATTGCGATGGATTGTTTTGCGATGGACTGACGCTGTGCGCGATGGCGACCCACCCGGCTTTTTGCTGCTGCCACACGGTCATCATGTGCTGCGGCACCGTGGGCAGCGGTTGCGCGCCGCCAGGTCCGTTGAACGTGCCATGCATTGTAATGGTGTAGGTAACGACGATGGTCGTTCCATTCAACTCGGTCTGCACGTCGCCCAGCGAAAAATCCTTCAATTGCCACGTGCGATATTGCTCCATTGCAGCCGAGTGGTCGAGGGTGCCCGTTGGCGTTACGCTCGCATAATTCGAGGCGAGCGACCGTTCCACTTCAACCCATTTCCACGCTTGCACATCCTTCCAGAAAACGCGCTCCAAGCCCTCACCGCCGGTCGCTTCGGAAAAAGCGCGGGCAGGGTGATCGCCATAAAACGTGCAAGCCGAAACTGACATCCAATAAACCAATAGCGGTACGAGAGCCAATCTTCGCGGCATGGCGAAATTGTACCGTGAGTGGGAGCGGTTGAGGCTGTGTTCGTAGGTGCCGGAACGGATTCATTTGCATTTGACCCTGTGTGGAAACGACTTCATACTTGGGGTAATCGGCGTCAGCATGACCAAAACGTAGTCAACAACCCGCAACCTCAGAATAAAGGTAACTATGACCGAATTCGATCGCAAAGTGGAAGAGGCTTCCGCGCGCTTTAACCGCTCGGTGGCCAATATCGCCGAGACACTGGAAAAAGAGACGGCGGACCTGGTGAACTATTTAAACGACGAGGTCGTTCCGGCGGTGCGAGGCCATTCGTCGAAGGCGCTGCGCACCGCAGCGGGAAAACTATCTAAGTTTGCTGACTTTCTGGAAGCACAACGTAAGCATTCTTGATCTTACTCGTCTCCAGGTACGGGCTAGGGAATTCGCGGCGACTCGTCGCAACGGGGCTACCCTGTCTTACACTCTTTTTACTGATGAGCACCTTGCTTCTGACCGGTTGCGGGCACAAGCCTACGCAGGCGCAAGTTCCGCCGCCGCCGCCTCTTCCGCAAGAACAACCGCCCGCGACTCCACCCCCGCAGACACCGAGCCACGATAGCAGCCAGGACGAGAAGATCCGACTTCCTGCCGACACGAAACCTATCTTCGAAGAAACCGGCGTGGCCAGTTGGTATGGCGCTCCCTATCACAACCGTCGCGGATCTAACGGCGAGATATATAACATGCATGCTATGACCGCGGCTCATCTTACTCTGCCGCTCGGTTCGATCGTGCGAGTTATAAACTTAAACACCGGCCATTCCGCCCTGGTGCGGATCACCGACCGCGGGCCCTTCGTGCCGGGACGTATCCTCGATCTATCCCTGGCCGCTGCGAAGGCGCTGGATGTTTACTTGCCGGGCACGGCACAGGTTCGACTGGAAGTTATGCAGTCGCCCGCCCCTCTCGATGCTGGCGGCCGTTGGGCAGTTCAGATCGGCTCCTTCACCGGGCAAAAAGCCGCTGCGGAATTAGCCGACCATCTCCAAAAGCGCTACCAGACGGCCAAAGTCCTGAAGTTTGTAAGTCCCGTGGGCGCGTGGTGGGTGCGGGTACGAGTACTGGATGACGACCGCGAACGCGCCATTGCTCTCGCTCACGAGACTGAGACCGTGGAGGGATCCGTGTTTCTAGTGCGTCTCGACTAAAAAACACTTCTTTACAAACTATAGTTACTTGGAGTGTTATTGTTCTTCCGGAGATAGAATGTAGTTATCGGCCGAGTTACTCGCCGGATGATCGTAATCCCAGGCGAGAGGAGACTAACTTCATGGCGGATTGCCTTTTCTGCCGTATCATTCGAGGCGAGGTTCCATCCAAGAAAGTCTATGAGGACGATCACACCTTTGCTTTTGAAGATCTGAATCCGCAAGGTCCGACGCACGTCCTAATCATCCCGAAAAAACATATTGCCGGACTGAAAGAAGCGTCGGCTGAGGATGCCGAGATAGTCGGACGCTGTCATCTGACAGCCGCGCGCATCGCGCGACAGCGGTCGATCGAGGACGGTTATCGCACGGTATTGAATGTGGGTCCGCGCTCCGGCCAGTCGGTCTTCCATCTGCATGTGCACTTGATCGGCGGACGCTCGCTTTCGTGGCCCCCGGGATAGAACCTCTCCGCCTCCCACTCTCTGCCTTACAATCGTGGGATGGCAAACCTTACTTTAGTCTATGGATTGCGCTTGCTCCCTTCCGACGAGGTGGCGGAGGTCAGTACCGCTACGATCAAATTGAAAAACGGGCGGGATGCGCACGTCACCATGCACATCCTCGAAGGCAGTAAGGACGAGATCGAAAAGCAACTTAAGACGAGTCTCTCCGCGTTTTTCGACATCTATCCAGAGATATAAAGGCGCTCGGGCAATGCGATTGATCTCTCTGGAACTCGAGAGCACGCTGCGTGAAAAAGGCCTCTGGCCGCAGAGCCGGATTGCGTGGGCGGCGCTCTACGCGCTGGCGCTCGACGTGGTTCTGTTCGCGGTGCAATGGGCGACGAGGCGTGCCAGTCCGTCAATATCAGACAGCCTTACCGGCTGGATAATCTTTCTCAGTGTTCTGGCGATTGTGTTGCTTACGATCGCCGCGTTCCGCTGGCTTCGTTCGCAACTATTGTGGCGCCTGCGCAACCGTTTGATTGTCACCTACGTTTTTATCGGCGTGATTCCGGTTTTTCTGCTGCTGATGATTTCGCTGATCACGCTCTACCTTCTGGCCGGCCAGTTCGCTAGCTTTGTCGTAACTTCTGACATCGCCACTCATCTGCGCAGCATGGAGGCGTCCAACCGAACCATTGCCCATCACCTAGCCATACAAATCGCCGGCGACGGCAAGCTTGACGCGGATGTTCTCCGCCGAACCAAGCCGCGTCATACCGAGTGGTCGCGGCGTCAAATTTGTGTGCGCTACGGCAACCAGTCGCAGGTTTACTGCTCGGGGCCCGAAAAAACGGCCGCCGCTTCTCTTGCGTTTCCTTCATTTATCGCTGGCGACTTCGGCGACATTGTGCGCGATCACGGCACACTCTTTCTTCGGACGGCAACTGTAATCGCACCGGAACCGGGATCTTCGTCCACTTCCTCCGCAACTCTGCGCGTGATCTTAAGCGAGCCGCTCGACAACAATTTCGTGGAGATGATCGCCGGCGACCTCGGCCGCATTGCGGTCTATGGAGCTGCGAACCCGGCGTCCAGTTCGAACCCTTCGCCTCGCTCCGCCGAGTCCAAGCCGTTCCTCGCCTTCGAGAATGGCGCGCCGCGCGAGCAGACTTTTTCCGCCGGAACAATTCCATCCCCAAGCGGCATTTTCGATCACGAAATTACTTTCCCGATTCCGCTGCAGGTCGTCGACTGGGCCACCGGCGAACGTCAGCGCGCCGGAGCGCTTGCAGAAGTCGAGACTCGGCCCTCCGTCCTCTATGCGAGGCTCTTCGCGGCGCTGGGAGATTACGCCCGCGGCGTCGAATACATTCTGTTGTCAATCGCGATCGTATTCGCACTAATCGAACTCTTCGCGCTTTTCGTTGGCACTAAATTGACGCGCAGCATTACCTCCGCCGTCGCCCAACTCTACGAAGCGACCAAACACATCAATCGCGCCGATTTCAGCCATCGCATCACGGTGCAGTCGAGCGACCAACTGGCGACTCTGGCCAACTCCTTCAACTCGATGACTACTTCGATTGAGAAGCTTGTGCAAGAGCAGAAGGAAAAGCAGCGGCTCGAGGGCGAACTGGCCATTGCCCAGGAAGTGCAGGCGCAGCTCTATCCCAAGCTGATCACGCAACTCGATACGCTTGAGGTTCATGGCTTCTGCCGCCCTGCGCGCACCGTTAGTGGGGATTACTACGATTTTCTCGCGCTCAATACCCAGAGGTTGATGCTGGCCGTCGGCGACATCAGCGGCAAAGGAATTTCGGCGGCGCTGCTCATGGCGACCATCTATTCGGCAGTGCGCGCATACAGCATCGAAGACTTGCCCGTCTTGCGCGAACTGGTGCCGCGCGAGCCGGCTACGGTCGGCGCGACGAGTGGATCGAGCCTGTTGCTCGATTCGGAATCGCGCACAACCGAAGTGTCGCCGGCAACGCTGCTCTCACTGCTCAACCACCAACTTTACGAAGGCACTCCCGCGGCAAAATATGCGACGCTATTTCTGGCAATTTACGACGGAGCCACGCGCCGCCTCACCTATTCAAATGGCGGCCATCTGCCGCCCGTTCTCATCGCCCGGGATGGCTCATCTCAATTGCTGAGTTGTGGCGGAACGGTCGTCGGCCTGTTCGACAATCTAAGTTTTCCGGAAGCGACCATACAGTTTCGTCCCGGCGATCTGCTCGTGGCCTACAGCGACGGAGTCACCGAGCCGGAAAATGATTATGGCGAATTTGGCGAGGAGCGTTTGATTCAACTGGTGCGCGAAAATCGCCATCTGCCGCTCGAACGCATCACCGAAATCGTAGTGGGCGCCGTGGCCGACTGGATTGGCGACAATGAACAACCCGACGATGTGACGCTGGTGCTGGCGCGCGCAAGGTAACTTCGGCATTCAGCACTCATTCGGCGATCAGTGCTCAGCAAGGAATGAGTGCGTCTTGTGACGCAACTCACATGCGGCAGTGGCGAACATCACTGTAGGCTTCCGCTTCTTAGCATCTAATCACACAAAAGCGGAAACTCATCCTGGCAAAGGAAGGTTCGACTCCATCATGACTGAGCAGACAGAAAATTCGGCGAGAATTGTCGATGCGAAGAGTGCGCCGATTCCGCAATCAAAAGAAAACGCCGACGCGGGTGATGCGCGAAATTTTGAAAAAGAAGTGCACACCTGGAATCCGACGCTGCCCATGTGGCGGCGTAGCAACAAAGAGTAGAGTTCTCCAAACCCCCGCTCTCGATTTTTTCTGAAAAGCCTGGCCATTCCGCTGCCCTACTGCCGTCCCGTCTCGATCTCATCGACAACGTGGTCCAGGTGATACACCTTCTTGAGCCCTTCGAGGAGCGCGCGGCTGTCCACTGCCACCGCGCGATTCTTCGCCGCATCGTAACCGTAATCGCCACCCAAAGAGAAAATGTTCCCGTCAAAAATCAGGCCCACGACATTCGCATCGCGGTCGATCAGCGGACTGCCCGAGTTGCCCCCGATGATGTCATTCGTCGTACTAAGATTCATCGGCAGCGACAGATTTAGCGACGCTTTAGCCTTGAGCCAACTCTCGGGGAGCACGAACGGTGGCGCGCTCGTCGCTCGATGAAATAGTCCTTCGATTGTCGTGTAGGGCTGAACAAACTTCCCCTCGGCATCCTCGAATCCCTTCACGCTTCCAAAGCTCAGCCGCGCCGTAAAAGTCGCGTCGGGATCGACGCTGGTGCCATAAACCGCGAAGCGTGCCTTTGCAATCTTCTCCGCTGCTGCTCGCGTGGGTGCATCCACTCGCGCTTCATAATCCTTTCGCATGGCAAGAAGATCGTCGTCGATGGCTGCGGCAAACCGGATCATCGGATCCGTCGACGCCGCGATCGTACTCTGGCCGCCGTTGTAGAGATTCTCGCGCACCTTCGGGTCGTCCAGATACGTGCCGGTTATCAGCCGATGCGCCAATTGCTCGGGAGATTCCTTGCCAAGCATCTTGCGTACGAACGGATCGTCGGCGCCCATATCACGCTGTAGTTCTTTGAACATGAGCGTCAGATTGAGTTCTTCCAGATCTTTGTAAACTGGGACGGGCGCCGACAACGCCTGTTGCACATGCACCAGCGATTGATCCGTGTATTCCGGCAACCTTTCGGTGTTGGGTTTGGCGCGCTCCTCGGCGGCGCGCACCAGAGTGATCGCGTACCCAAGCAGCGCGGAGGAATAATTAAAAATGCCATCCACATGGTGCGTAAACAACTGTGCGCGCACTCGTTGAATCCGCGCAATATCATCCCACGCCGACGCGTCCGCGGCGAGCTTTGGATCCGCAGCAACCGCGGCGCGCAGCCGTTGCTCCTCCTCTTGCTTACCCGCGAAGAATTGCGGATCCAGTAAAGATCCCTGCCGTCCAAAGTCCGCCTTGAAATCGTTTTCGACAAAGAACAGCGGTTCGCGGGCCTCGCGCATCTGCTCTGGGCCGCGAGTTACAAATTCTTCGAGTTCTCCGCGATACTCCGCCGTTTCTGGAATGTCGGACGGAAATGCCTTGTCGCGCTCAAACGCCAATTGTGCGATCGTGAGTTCGCGGCTCGTGCCGCCGGGATTTCCCGAGACGAACACGAGATCGCCATCCTTCGAGCCATTTGCGCTCCAGCGCAAGTAATCGTGGCTGGCTACAGGTTTATCGCCGTCATAGGCGCGCACCAGGCCGATGTCGAAGTCGAAGCGCGGAAAATTAAAATTGTCCGGATCTCCGCCGAATTGAGCCACCGTGAATTCCGGCGCGAACACCAGGCGCACGTCGGTGTAACGCTTGTAGCGATAAAAATCGTAGATTCCTCCGTGATACAGAGACACTACGTCGCAGCGCACGCTCGCATCCGATCCACAACTTTGTTGCAGTTCCGCCTGTTTGGCGTGAAGCGCTTTGTTCGCGTCATCTCCCGTCTTGCCCGCGATCGCGCCGTGTACTTCTTTTGTCACATCCCGAATCTCGACGAGTTGATCGAGTTCGAAGTCAGGGCATTTGCGCTCTTCGGCTACCGCCTTCGCAGCGAAGCCAGTTTCCACAAAGTTCTGTTTCGGTGTCGAAAGCTGCTCCACGCAATCAACCACGCAGTGATGGTTCGTCATCACCAGCCCCTGCACCGAGATGAACGATGCCGAGCACCCTCCGGCAATCCGCAGCGAAGAAAGGCGTACATGATCAAGCCACGATTGTGACGGCGAAAAACTATATTTCGCCGCCACCGTCTTCGACGGAAAATTGTCGAAGGTCCACATCCCCTCATCGGCGTGCATCGACGGCGTGAGGGCAAGGGTTGCTGCCAGCAGCGGCGTCAGTAACCTCATATATATGGAGAACTTCTTCGCATTCATTCTCATGGGTGGTTCGTGCAGGCGCGTTTCGCCCTCGCCATCATTATCTACCGGGAAGTCTCTTCAAGGCGAGGATAGTGTTGCAGTTCAAACTGCACCACTACCAAGTCGAGCGTCCTTGCCAATTGTCCGTTGGCTCTCGATCAGATCACAACTTGTGAAGGTTGGAAGGCATTGGAAACGGGGGCGGTTCCCAGCTTTATTCTGAGATAGCTCGATGGCTTCCTACTGCCCCGCCCGCACCGGCGAGACCATCAGCGGGCTGGCAGTTCGTTTCTTGGCGTCGCCCTTGTCGTGCTGGTAGAGCAACGAGAGAGCCCCTTCGCCAGACGTGGTCGCCCCGGCAAGTTCCGCGGCCAATCCCTGATACGAGCGCCCTATCTCATGATTGCTCTGCGCGGCCACAGGATTTCCCTTGTCGATCGCAGGACCGATTAGCTGGAAGTTGTTGGGCACCTTCCAAAGCACCTTGCAGTTGGTGGCTTTTTCCACGTCTTCATCGGTGAAGCCGGGAATCTTCTTATAGCGGTTAAGCACGAGCCGCAACCGATCCCGCCCGGCGCCATCCTGCAGAAACGACTGTATGCGCCCAGCGCTCCACAGCGAAACGACGTCGGTTTGCGCCACCATCAGAACCGCATTCGACAGGTCGCAGATCATTTGCATCGTGCTGTCCATCCGGCCCGAGCCGTCGATCACGACAAAGTGATACTGACCTACCAGCAGGTCGAATAGGCGAGCCAATTCGGACGCGGTCGGAATGGCATTGTGCGGTTGCTGCGCCCCAGCCAGCAGATGGAGACCGTTGCGATAGGGCGTCATCAGGCCATCGAGCAACGAACCATCCATGCGATGGAGATTCTGCAAAGCATCGACCAGCGTGAATTGTGGGCGCAAATTTAATTGCAATGCTGCGTGGCCGATGGGCGCGAAATCGACCAGCACCACTCGCCCATGCGCCTCTTGCAAGGCGACGGCGGTGTTCACCGCAGTGGTCGTAGTGCCTGCGCCGCCCTTGGCGTTCAGAAAAGTAAAGACGCGCGCCTTGCTTGAACTGCGCTGCGCCCGGCTCAATGTCGCCGAGAAGCGGGTAAACGCCTCGACCAAAGCTTCGCGGCTGGCATTATGATCCAGAAACTCACGCGCGCCCGCCCGCATGGCGGAAACAATAATCGTGGGCTGACTCATCTCGCCCACAGCGAATATGGTTACATCGGGAGTGGAGGCGTGGATCAATTCGATGGTGCGAATCGCGCGTTGCGGATTCTTGGCATCGATATCCACCAGCACGACTTCGGCGTGCTGATCCTGCAACTGCCGCATCACCGGGTCGGCCGGCCCGGCTGGGAATCCAACGTGGCTCAGCGCTGTGCGCGCCAGGTTGGTGCTCTCCACCCGGCTGTGCAAGACGACGGATTGTTCGCGGTCCTCGGTCAGGAGGGCGACGGCGATGCCGGGCATGACTCGCTTCTCAGTGTTCATTGTCATGCTACGAACTTCCAG
>JBEKXO010000109.1:0-14202 GCA_049511995.1 Terriglobales bacterium | reverse complement strand
GATAACGACGAGCGCCAGATCCTGGCCCTGCACGAGGCCGGAGACAAAGCCCTGATGACCGCCGACCTAGCCATGCTGTCCCAGATCTTCGCCGACGACTACGTGCAATACAACGAAGCCGGTCAAGCCTTTACCAAGCAAGATGTATTAAATAATTTTCGCACTGGCGCCATCCGCTATCCCTCCATCGTCTCCACTGCGCGCAAGATTCGCCTTTTCGGCGATACCGCCGTAGTCCACGGAGCGGAATCGGATGAAGTAGAAGTAAACGGCAAGCGCTCCTCCATCCGCTACGTTTATCTGGATGTCCTACGCAAGCGCAATGGGGAGTGGAAATTGGTCGCGTCGCAATTAGCGAGACCAGTAGATTGAGGACAACTCAACTCTCCTCGGCCCGCAGCCGGTTCTGCCAGTGCGACCAGAGAAACCACACAATCCCCGCCACCAGAAACGCGCCAATCACGGCATCGAACTTGTGGAAGTATTTGCCGAGCGAGCGCCAGTTCTCGCCCAACTTCATGCCGAAATAAGCCAGCGCCAGGCACCACGGCCACGACCCAAGAAAAGTATAGAGATGAAATTTTCCGCGCGGCATGCGCGCAACTCCGGCGGGCAGCGCAATAAATGTTCTCACCACCGGCAGCAGTCGCCCAAAAAACACTGCCATATATCCCCAGCGCTGAAAGAAGCGATCAGCCCAATCGAGTTCCCGCTTGCCCATCAGAATCCATCGCCCATATCGCTCCACCAGCGGACGCCCGCCGTAACATCCAATCTCATAAGCGACCAGCGAACCGAGATTGCATCCGATCGCCCCCGCCGTCGCCACCCACAGCAACTTCATCGCACCGGTATAAACCAGGTACCCCGCGAAAGGCATAATCAATTCCGAAGGCAGCGGAATGCACGCCGACTCAATCGCCATGAGCAGAGTAATCCCAACGTAGCCGGTCGCCGCCACCAGAGAACTGATAAATGCAAATAGTATGGTGAGTATTTTCTCAGTCATGAATACAGGATCATTGCAGAAATCGGGTGATTAGGTCATCGGGCGATCGAAAATCAAATTGGTGACTATTCGGAGGGGTTGATCTTCAATCACCCGATGGCCCGATCACCCGATGTTTTTCAGAACGCCCCTTCTTGCGTAAAACTGAAGCCGGGCAAAGTCACCCCATCCGCCGCTTTCGTGACCTTCACCTTCACGACGGGTGCGTCAGGCGCGGTGACCTCCGCTGGACGCAGCACCGCATATTGCGTGAACACTTCGCTATAAACCTTGGTGACAAGATGATCCTGGCCAGTTGCATCCTGCCGCCAGACCTGTCCGAGTTTGATGCTCTTCACCGCCACAAGTTTTTCCTTTAGTTCTCAGACTACTCACGCCCCCGCCCAACCGTCAATTGCAGCGCAGTTACTTTTGGCGGACGCCCGCGCGCCTTTGTTACCATAGGCCACTGCTTTAGGAGGAAACTATGGCTCGCGGAAACATGCCGCGCCAACCCAGCCGCAGCGGACGCCACGAAGGCGCGCGCCGTTCGACCGCTCCAAAACTGCCCAAGCCTTCGCCTTCAAAAAAGAAATCCATGCCTCGACCGAAAGCCGCAGCCAGCCGCGCCTCTGCCTACAACCCATTAGCCCCCGAGCGCGTGCGCGAAATCATCGCTGCTCTCGACCAGCTCTACGCTGGAGCAACCTGTGCTCTCATCCACCACAGCGCGTGGGAGTTACTTGTAGCAACGATTCTCTCTGCCCAATGCACCGACGTCCGCGTCAACATGGTCACGCCCATTATTTTCGAAAAATATCCCACCATCCAGGCCTTCGCCGCGCTCGAGCCCGAACAACTAGAGCCCGACATCCGCTCCACCGGCTTCTTTCGCAATAAGGCGAAATCTGTCGTAGGGGCGGCGCGCAAAATCATCGCAGACTTTGGCGGCAGTGTCCCGCAGACGATGGAAGAGCTACTAACCATCCCCGGCGTAGCCCGCAAAACGGCTAATGTAGTTTTAGGAACGTGGTTTAAAAAGAATGACGGAGTCGTCGTCGATACCCACGTCACACGAATTTCGCGCCGCCTGGAACTGACCAAGCAAGAGGACCCGCGAAAAATCGAAGAAGACCTGATGAGAATTATTCCTCAGGATCGCTGGACGGATTTTTCCCACGAAGTGATCTGGCACGGAAGAAAGTTATGCATCGCGCGCGCTCCAAAATGCGCCGACTGCACCCTCGAGAAACTCTGTCACGCCGCCGATAAGACCTGGTCAACAGTCGAGATTCACCGCACCGCAACGCCGTAGAGCGCTCAATACCCTATTCGGGACGAGTAAATTTTACTTCGACCAATTCGTGCGATTCCTGCGCCGCTCGCTCCCATTTCCATTGGCGCACCGCGCTCGCTGCCGCATCTGCCAGCACCGGGTGACCGCCTTTTATCGCCACTGACTTGACCGTCCCGTCAGGAGACACGACAGCCTCGATACGGACAATTCCTTCCAACCGAAGAGTGCGCCCCAGTGATGGATAAACAGGCTGAGACCGTTCCACCAGCCGACGTTTGCTGGTACTCTCAGGTTGCGATTGCGCCAGCGAAGAAGTCGTGAATACCGAGCCCGAGAAAATCGAAAGTGTCAGGAAAAATAATGTCAGAAAAAAGGAGGGGCGAGGGAAAAGGGTCATGGCCGTTGTTCTCAACTAAAGTGTGAGTCTAATGGCCCCTGCCCATTCGGCAGAAGATCACCAAGGTAATCGATTTAGTAGCCGCTCTTAATTGCCGGTATAAAAGAGTTCGACCACGGTGCAATCGTCGTTCAGCGGCGTGCCCCCGCAAAAATCCGCGACCGCGCTGAACACATCCTCCATCGACTCGCTCTTGCCCGCCACCTGCTCCAACCGCTCGCTGTCGAACATATCTCCGCGGGCATTCTCAGCCTCAGTCACGCCATCCGTCACCAGGATCAACCGGTCTCCTGGCCGCATCTGGCATCGATCACTCGAATAAGTCGCATCCGCCAGCAATCCCACCGGCAGGTTGCCATGCGCCGGACGCAACACTTCTTTGCCGCAAATCCAGACCGGCGGAACATGTCCGCAATTCACATATTCAAGATCGCCATCATTGCGCAGGCGCGTAATAATCATAGTCGCGTACTTCTCGCCTATATGTTTGTAGGTGAAAAAACGGTTTACTGCGTCGACAATTTCCGTCAGCGGCATCCCGGAGATAAGTTGCGAATAAACCATCCCCTGAAGAATCGAAGCGAGCAGCGCCGCCGAAACTCCCTTGCCGCTGACATCGGCGAGCACCACCGCCAAGCCCTGCGGCGTATTTACCGCTTCAAAGAAATCGCCGCCAATTTCTTTACAAGACATGTTGCGCCCATTTACGCGCGCAAATGGCACTTCTGGCAATGTCACCGCTAATAGACGCTGTTGAATCGACGCCGCAATCGACAACTCCTGCTGATAACGCCGCCCTGCCTCTTCGGCCTGCACCAGCCGCGCGTTCTCGATCAGCTGCGCGGCTTCGGTCGCGATCGCCCGCAAAATGTCCTGGCTCACACTCGAGATGTCGCGTGAAGCGAACCGCGAATCGACGTAGAGCGCGCCCATTACCTCGCCGCCAGCCGGTTGATCCGCGCGCGTAGTCTGCACCATCGGCCTGCGCAGCGGCATACAAATCACCGTCCGCAGATCGAACGCTACAACGCTTTGCCGCTGCTGGACGTCAAGATCCTTGCTGGTGTCGGTCACAATATAGTCCGAATTGGAAATCAGCGCCCCCTCCAGCACCGACCGCGAAATTGTCTTGTCGTCAAGCAGCGGCTCGCCCTTCGAGTTACGACCCGCCGCCAGCGTCAGCGTCCCTTCCGCATCGCGGAGAAAAATGTACCCGCGTTCGGCGCGCGTCAGCTTGAGCGTGGCATCGATCAGCGTCACCAGAATTTCATCGAGCACGCCAATCGTGTTCAGCTTGCGCGCCGCTTCCATGAAGAGCGTCAGCTTTTCCAGATCGCTCGCCTCTGGCGCAATTTGTATCCCCGAAATCTGGCTGAGAAACTCGCGTGCAGTGTTCGAGGTCGTGTGCAGCGGATGGAAAATCAGGTAGGCAATATCGCGCGCGCCAAATTCCAGGCGGTCGTTGCGTTGCAATTTATGGCGATCGACCTTCTCGCCATTAACAAACGTGCCATGCTTGCTTCCCAGGTCGACAACAAAAAACTCGCCATTCTCTGCCACGATCGAAGCGTGCTCGCGTGATACCCGCGGATCCGCAATCACCAGATCGCGGTCGACCTTGCGCCCCACGGTATAAGGAGTGTGATTCAGCGACAGCGTTTGCTGGTCGCTTCCCTGTACAAAAATAGCGATGGGAAAAATGCTGGATATTCCCGAATGCGACGACGCCGACATGTACGCTGAACTCTCCTGCGGCCGATGCAACGACGATGCCGGCAAGACGCGCCAGCATCCGGCAGAAGCCCCACTGCATTCTACGACGGGCTCGGCCTAGCCGTTGCAGTAAAAGTGCTCCGATAATAATGGATCAGCATCAGAGCCGCCACTCCCACGGGAATCTGCGGCGCCACCCACATCGGCATTACCCACGCCCGCTCAACCGTCTCACGCGCCAAAACGAACGACAGTCCCGCCAGCGCCGTTGCCGAAAGCCATTGCCACGCCAGTAATCCGCCAACCACAATCAACAGGACGCGGTTGGCAAGACTCCCCTCCCACATCGCCTTTCGATCACGGGCAATCAGAAGCACCGCAGGGATGAGAAGCACCTGATTGTAGAACGAAAATGTCGGCACCGTAATCACCGTCGTCGCCAGCACTAGACAGGTAGATGTCTGAAAGGCGCCACTATTTTCAGCAGGCTTGCGCCGCCCAAAACAAAAAAACGCGGTAGTCGCGGCGAGCAAGACTTCAACCACTCTGCCCAAGAGCCGGCCGAGCGTCGCCTCCAACATCGGCGTCGCCTGCGTGTATTGCCAATACTCGCCCACCGCTCGCCAAAAACGTCCCATCCAATGCGGAAGAACCCACTCCGAGGCCGCGCAGAGAATTATCAAAACAACCAAGAACGCCGCGGCCCAGCGATACCTGCGCCTAAGGTCGCCGAGGCTCCATATGCCGAGCCATAGCAGCAGTGGCAAAACAAGCTGGGGCTTGATCGTAGCGAGAGCCAACAGAATTCCCGCCGACAGTGGGCGCCCCGCGACCAGCAGCGCCAGAGCCGCGGCGCACATCGCCGCCACCAGCAGCGTAAGTTGCTGCAGTTTGAGCCCCTGCAAAACCGGAAGGCTACCCAAGCTCAAGGCCACCACCGCCGCCCGCGCCGAAGCCGTCACTCGCCAATCCAAAACTCGAAACCACAGCAAAATGCTCGCCGCCGTGACACCCACTAGAATCCAGAAGAAAACTCTCTGCACAATTCCAAAGTCCAAGCGAACCGTAGGCGCCAGATAAAAAACCACGTAGAGCGGATAAGCAAACCCTTGCTGGTCGATGGGATCGCCCGGTCGCGAAGCATCCAGCGGACGGCCGTAATACCCCGCCTGAATCTCTCGAGTCACCTCGGGCCGATAAGGATCGCGCCCATGCAGCAAAAGTTCGCGCGCCCCAATCCATCGCGGATAAAGATCGGAAAGATTTCCCCGTGGCCGCCCAGTCCCGGCCGAATCGGAAATCTGATGCGGAATCAGCACGCGACCGGCGTAGCCCCACGTGCCGGCCGCGCAGACTACAGCGGCAACAACCAGCCAGAACGATTTATGGAATACGCCGGACATCATCGCCGATCGAGAAGAATCTGGATATTACAACGCTCGTCCGAACATTCCCCGAACATTCAATGTCCAACCGGAAATCGTTCGGTTAAGGCCTTCTTTACCGCAGCAATGATCTCCACGATGAGATATGCAGACAGCAAGATCACGAGCGGTTCTATCGGATGCCGGTAAGTGGCAAAGTTATGGGTAACGTAATAGATCAGGGGATAAGTCGCCATCATGGCAAGCCAGACCCATCCGTTTCTGTTTTTTCGTAGCGCCAATAAGGATCCCAGCCATCCCAGGATCGAAACCGTTATCCACGAGAAGGGATAAGGAACATACCAAAACTCGACGATGCGCCGAACAACTCGCCCCGCAAAGCTCGCGGGATGGCTAAAGATAAATTGCCGGGCGACATCGAATTTTTCATCCATAAAACGCAGTTCGCCAAGCCGCGCGTAATTGGTCGGATCGTGGTCGGGAAAATCACCGGAAAAGTCCAATGTGCCCCGCATTCCAGGCCGGTTGCCCAGCCAGAGTTCCAATCCGAAATTATCTCGAAGAGGAATGAAACGCCCAAACATCTCGTAGTTTCTTACGGTCCACGGGGCCAGCACTAGAAAGAGTCCAGCAATAGCGATCAAGGCACGCGACGAACGGACGGTCGAGCACGCGAGCCAGCCTCCGTAAACCAGAATGATAGGCAGAAGCGAAGGCTGAAGCAGAACGAGAAACCCAGAGTATAGTCCCAGCAGGAACCATTCACGCTTCGCTTCGAGCCTCTTCGGAACCCACAAGAAAAGAACGGCAACCCCCAACGCTGCCAGATAAGCATTCGTCAGGCTTACGCCGATTGCCTCCGCTCGAAACATCCAGGGCAGCACCCAGAGCCACGCCGCCAGAATGCCAACCGTTTCGCTGAAGTGCAGCCTTCCCACGTAATAAAGCACTACGGCGGTGCCAGCGCCGGCCAATACATTGACCAACACCGCCGCCCACGCCGATGCCACCGTAAAGACTCCGAATAGCTTGAATATGCCAGCCAGAACCATCGGATACACGGGAGGTTGCTGCGCGGTCGGCGCAGTAGGCGCCCCAGCGTAAGGCGACGAAAAACCCAGGCCCGAGACGAAGGCCGCGGCAATATGGGACGGCTCATTCTGTAGAAATAGAAGCTCGGGCCCATATCTCCGAAGAACATAGGTTACGCTTGCCAGGCGTGTGGCCAATGCCGCTCCGAAAATAACAATCGGAGAAGATGCAAATCGTCTGACCATTGTCAAGTTATTCAGTATCTCCCGCAATCAGCCTACCCGCTCTCGCATCACGCAACCGGCGCGCCAATGCAACACCCACGGCCAGCAGCGGAATCGTCATCAGGCACTCGGCGTGAAGTTGCAATCTGGTGAACCAATACAGAGGGGTAAGCAGCAGAAGCAGCAATCCGCTCGTTTCCAGGTACCGGGTCAGGCTATCAGCTCGGCGAGCGTCGGCGGCACCAGGCCGGGTGCGCATAGCGAGTAGAGGGACAATCAGAACGAGCAAATCATAATCAGATGCGTAATAACTGGTGACAATCGCAATAATGGCTCCAAGCCCAAACCCTTCGGCCAGAAAACTCTCGCCCGCTCTTCGCCAAAGTAGACCCGTATATACAATCGCACCAACCGCCACCGCCGCCAACATCCAATCGCTGCTTCTCGAATCGGACACGCGTTTCCCGAGAAAAGTAAGCAGTCCGCGAAGCGTTATCTGGATCTCTGGAGATATTCCAACCCCCTTCGCATGGCTAAGCGCCAGCAAATAGCCCGGATACTTCAACACTCCTCTCCAACCCACAATGACGGTGGATATGGCGCACAGGATGGAAGCTGACAGTAGGAACCCAGCCACAACTCGTTTACGCCCGGCGATCCACAGCACGAAAAAAAAAGGCAGCGCCAGTTGAAACTTAAAAAGCGCCAGCCCGAGAGTAGCCCCAGCCCATACGTCTCTCCCCGTCTCCAGTTGCCAGAAACAAAGCGCAAACAGAAGAGCCAGCAGCGCCGCATCCTGACCCATAATCAGGTCCATGAAAGCAGGAAATGTTCCGACGATGAGAATAGGAGTGAGGCCAAGCGGGAATCCTTCCTGCCAACGTCTGCCGCGCACTACGATGAAAGGAATCGCCGCGAGCAGCGCAAGGGTGAGCACCGTAAACACAAGCAGAGCCGTCGGATAAGGCCACGCAGCAAACACCGAAAAAAACAACGCTTCAAAAGGAGGCCGCAAATAACGCATGGGCGCGCGCCGTATGTTTACCTGAGAAAAAAATTCCTGTTGTACCCTCCACTGCGCCCCGCTATCGTAGAGTTCCGCGCTCTGCCCCCTGCGAACGAGTTTCCCGGCGGTATAAAAATTTGCAAAATCGAAGTAGCCCTGCGCCATATGAACGCGCGCTTTCCATAACAGTAAGGCATTATCAACCGCCATCCCAAGCAGCACGATCGTCAGGACTCGGCCCATCAATAATCGGCCCCGTATTCTCGGTGTGCCCGACCTAGGTGTGACAGGCATGGCTCGAATGGAGACCATTCTATCCACACTTCAGACTTATCACTGGATTTTCCAAGGCGCGAGGCCACGCTAGAGGGCGCTCGCATTCTATAATCGCCATCGAATCCGAAACGAATCCAATCGCCCGCCCGACGATGCGACGAATCCTCCACTCGCTGCTAAGCCCGGAAATCCCCTTCGCCGCAATTCTCCTCTTCGGCCTGCTCGCCATGACCGCGCGCAACGCCGTCGATCCCGATCTGTGGTGGCATCTGCGCACCGGCCAGTGGATCGTCGAAACCCACAGCATTCCTCACTCCGATCCTTTTTCCTTCACGCGCGCCGGCCACGCCTGGATCTCGCATGAATGGTTGTCGGAGGTAATTTTTTTCGAACTATATAAGCACGGCGGCGCCGCCGCACTGATCGTCTTCTCCGCGATCGTCACCACCGCCGGCTTCATGTTCCTCTATCTGCGCTGCCGTCCCGGCGGACAAAAACGGCACTGGGCCGCCGCCGCAATCGCTCTCGGCGCGCTCGCCTCCGCGCCTTCGTGGGGCGTTCGTCCGCAAATGTTCACCTTCACGCTGGCCAGCCTCCTCCTACTGCTGATCGATCGCGGCGAGGCTCGCCCCAAGTTCCTGCTTTGGATCCCTCCGATATTTCTGCTCTGGCTCAATCTGCATGGCGGATTCGCCCTTGGCCCCGCGCTCCTCGTGGCCTACGGCATAGGCGTCCTCCTCGAGTCAGCCGCCGGCAACACACCGTGGCCTGAAGCCCGCCCCATCCTCCTGCGGATAGTGCTCCTGCTCATCGCCTGTTTGGCGCTCGTGCCCCTCAACCCCAGCGGCACCCATCTCTACCGTTATCCGCTCGACACTCTGCGCTCGTCCGGAATGCGTTCCTTCATCTCCGAATGGCACTCCCCTGATTTCCACGCCAGCCTCTATCGCCCGCTCTTACTGCTCTGGCTGATACTTCTGACCGCGCTCGCAAGCTCGCGCGTTCACCTTCGTGGCCGCGTCATCGTCCCCTTGCTCTTGACCGCCTTCGCTGCTCTCGACGCCGTCCGTCATATCCCGATTTTCGTCTTGCTGGCAATCCCAGTCGTCGTCACCGCTCTCCCGGTCTCTCCCAAATCGATGTTGCGCCGACCTCACAATTCCCGGCGATTCCGACCGGCTTTCGGCTTATTTATTGTCCTGCTGATGGCGCTGTTTGCCGCCGTGAGATGGGCCATTCTTGCCCGCGACCAGAACGCTCGCGTGGCCGAAGTTTTCCCCGAACGGGCCGTCGCAGTTCTGCGCGGCAACTCCTTGTCCCTCAACAACTCACGCCAAAACCAGAAACTCTTCATTTACTACGACTGGGGAGGCTTCGCAATCTGGAATCTGTACCCCACCTACCGCGTATTCGTAGACGGCCGAGCCGACCTTTACGGCGACGATCTCCTGCACAGCCTCAGCACCTTGATCTACCTCCGCACCGGCTGGCAAGACATCCTCGACCGCTGGCAAGTCGACACCGTCCTCGTGCCCTCATCTTGCGCCCTGGCACAGGCCCTGCTCCTGGACGGCCATTGGCGTGCCACATTTAGCGACTCGCAGGCGATCGTGTTTTCCCGCAGCCCTCCAGCGGCCCGAAATACTGACATTTCACAAACAAAGCCCTCGCCAGAACAGTAAAAAGATGAAAAATTGTTTACTATATCCATCCTGAATCTGCGAAACTAGGGCGAATACAGGGAATGGCTTCAGCTCTCCCAGATTGTAAAATTTCTAATGTAAGCAACTTATCGAAGGAGTCTCTATGACAGGTTTGTTCAAGCGTTTGTGGCGCAACGAAGAGGGTCAGGACATCGCGGAATACGCCGTGATGCTTGCCGTAATTCTGGTGATCGTGATTGGCACCGTCCGTCTGATCGGTGGCAACGCCAATAACGTTTTCTCGCAGGTCGGCAGCCAAATCGGCCAGCAATAGTTCCAGGGTTTTCCAGTAGGAGTGGAATGAATCGACGGCGACTGTTAATCATCGGGGGGTTTGCTCTCGCGCTTGGCCTGCTCGTCAGCTATGCCGTCTACAACCAGTTGCGAAGCCTCGCTGGCTCCAACAGCAGTGCCGCCGGAGTTCCGGTGCTTGTGGCTGCCAACGATATCGAGGTGGGAGCCAAGTTAGCGACGAAGGACGTTCGCATCCTCAATCTCCCAGCAGCCGCGATTCCTCCCGGAGCCTTCTCTAATCCCGCCAAAGTTCTCAACCGCGGCGCCATTCTCCCCATGAGCAAGGGCGAATTTATTCTCAACAGTAAACTGGCGGCGCTCAATGCCGGAGCTGGCCTTCCCTCTCTCATTCCACCGGGAATGCGCGCCGTCTCCGTGCGCGTCAATGATGTGGTTTCAGTCGCCGGCTTCGTGCAACCCGGCACTCGCGTGGACGTGATGTCCACCGGCAATCAGGGCGGCGGCGAACCGCAAACCATTACCGTACTGCAGAACGTAGCCGTGATTGCCGTCGGCGGAAGTCTGCTCGAACGCCTCGCCATTGGAGAATCAAACGCTCCCGTGATCACGTTGCTGGTGTCGCCCGACGACGCTCAAAAACTGGCGCTCGCTTCCCAGGAAGGCCGAATCCAGCTCGCGCTGCGTAATCCGCTGGACACAAAAAAAGAAGGTATCTACGCGACCCACGTAAGTTCGCTCTACCCCGGTGCGAAACCGCAAGCGGCAGAAGTGAAACCGAAAGTCCACAAAATGACCGCCAAAGTTTTGGCGCCGGCGAATGCGCCCTATCAGGTAGAAATGATTCGTGGCAGCAAACGGGATGAAACCAAGTTTCAGGATAAATAGCAACCGTCATACTGAAGATAAATTGAGCCGTCGCTATCGCCATCATCCGCGTCCGGTCGCCGTCATCGCTATCGCTCTTGATTGGCCTTCAGGTTATTTGCAGGTGCCGCCTCCAAATAGAGGTCTGACCTCATGAAAGTTTCAAGGCTCGTCGCAGCCGTTCTGTTTTTCGGCGCGACAGCGATCTCCGCGCGCCCCACCGCCTCTTCGCGTTCAGCAGTGGACCGTCTAGCGCTCGACAGATTCGCTCTCAATGAGTTCGCTCTCCTCGGCGACTCCACGACGGCTTCGCTGGCCCCATCCGCCGAGACCCAGGACAATCCCGCCGCGCAGCCCCCGACCGCAGCGGCTTCTACCTCCGCCGAAACTACCGGGGCCGCTCCGCTGCGCGTCATGGTCGGCAAATCTCTGCTTATTAACACCACCGAGCGTCTCAAACGCGTTTCTGTAACCGACCCCAGCGTGGCCGATGCGCTCGTCGTCACTCCGACGCAAGTCCTCGTCAATGGTCTCGCTCCCGGCGAGGTCTCCTTGCTGATCTGGGACGAACTCGAGCGCTCGCGAAGCTTCGATCTTCGAGTCGACGTCGACATCACCGCCGCTTCCGAGGAAATTCATCGCCTCTTCCCCAATGAACAGATCAGCGTGACGCCGTCACGTTCCGCCATCGTTCTCTCCGGCCACGTCACCACCGAAGACATCGCAAAACATGCGGGCGCGCTCGCCTCGGCCTATTCGAAAAACGTTGTCAACGTGCTGAGCTTCGGTCCTGTCGGCGCCGATGAAGTCCTGCTCGAAGTCAAGTTTGCCGAAGTTGATCGCAGTGCCCTGACACAAATCGGTTTTAATCTGCTTTCGACTGGTTCCGGCAACACCATCGGCAGCACCACCACCGGCCAGTTTGGCGGAGTCACTGGCAACGGAACGATCACCGACTCCGGCTCGCTCAATCCGTTTCCGAACAGCGCAACTGTCTCCAATGTTCTCAACTTGTTTTTCTTTAATCCCCAGGTGCATTTAGGCGTCGTGATTGAGGCGCTAAAGACGCAAAATCTCCTGCAGATTCTTGCCGAGCCCAATCTGGTCGCGGTTAACGGCAAAGAAGCCAGCTTCCTGGCTGGAGGAGAATTTCCTTTTCCCGTAGTCCAGCCCGGCGCGGGCGGCATCTCCACCGTCACCGTTCAGTTTCGCGAATTCGGCGTGCGCCTCAAATTCACTCCGATAATTCAGCCCAACGGCAACATCCACCTCCACGTCGCTCCCGAGGTTAGCACGCTGGACTTCGCCGATGCCGTCACCGTTTCCGGCACCACCATTCCCGCCATCAGCACGCGCAAGGCGGAAACTGAATTTGAACTCCAGGATGGCCAGAGTTTTGTCATCGCCGGCTTGATGGATAATCGCGTCACCAATGTGGCCAACAAAGTCCCGTGGCTCGGCGATATTCCGATCCTTGGAAACTTTTTCAGAAGCAAGAGCGACCAGAAGAGCAACTCGGAATTGATGGTGCTCTGCACGGTTCACCGGGTGGCGCCCAGCGTCGTCCCGCCAAAAGGCCCGACCATGCCGGTGCCTAATTTGGACCCGACCAAGTTCGACAAGCAGAAGGCAGGAGCCAGCAAGTAAGATGGTAGTTAGAAGTTGCGGGATCGGTTGCTGATGGCCCGATCACCCGATGATCAGATGACCCGATCAGGAATGCGTCATGCCAGAATTATCCGTAGCCGTATTCGCCACCGACAATGACCAGCGCGCCGTCTTGCAGGTGCTAGTCGACGGCACGAGTGTGGCCCGCACCGTATGTAGCAACGCCACGCTGCCGGTGGCTGCCAACGATCCCCTCATCCGCAAGACTCAATCCTTCACGCCCGATGTGGTCCTGGTTGACATTTCCACCGATGCCATCACCTCCGCACTGCGCGCCATCGAATTGCTTCACCAGGAACTTCCCAATTCGGCCGTCTTCGCCGTCGGCCCCATGACGCAGCCCCAGCTGATTGTCAGCACCATGCGGGCCGGCGTCCGCGAATACATCGAGCGCCCTACCAGCACCACCGATCTGCTTGAGGCCTTCGTTCGCCTCACCTCCACCCGCCGCAAGCCCGGTCGCGAAAATTCGCGCGGAAAAGTCTTCACCGTCGTCAATGCGAAAGGCGGCAGCGGCGCCACTACCGTAGCCGTGAATCTCGCCCTCGCGTTGCAGTCGATTCACCACAGCACTGCGCTGGTAGACCTGGCGCCGCTCGGCCACTGTGTGCTACATCTGAATTTAAAGCCGTCTTTCACCGTCTCCGACGCCGTCACCAATCTGCATCGCCTCGACTCGTCTCTGCTCGAGAGCTTCATGGCTCGCCACGATCGCGGATTGCAGGTGCTCGCCGGTGCGGCACTACCCACAGCCATCGAACCTTCCGCCGCTGACTTCGCGCGACTCTTCGACACCATCGTCGGCCTGTTTCATTACATTGTCGTGGATGCGTCTTCGCGCCTTGATAGCGCCACCCGTCTGGTCAGCAACCTGTCTGAAAAAATTCTGCTCATCGCTCACGCCGACGTCGCCTCTCTCTGGAGCGCCGGACGCGTGGCCCAATATCTCGGCGAGAGTAGCTCGCGTGACCGTTTTGCCCTTGTCCTAAATCGTTATCGCAAAGTCGCAGGTTTCAATGAAGCCGAGACCGAAGTTGCCATTGGAGCTCCCGTGCTCTGGCGCATTCCCAATCAGTATTTCGCGGTCTCGACCGCCATCGATCGCGGCGTCCCCTTGATGCAGCAAGGCAATACCGAAATTGCCCGCTCCATTTCCGGGCTTGCCGAACACCTGACCAAAGACGATTTGGAAGTGAAACGCACCGCCTGGTCGTTATTTAAGACGGTCTAGTGAGCAATGGCGTTGTTCGCTCTTCGCGAAGATCGGCTAGCAACGATCGGCGCGCTAGAATAAGCGCAGAAGGCTTGCGAACGAGTCCGAGCGAACGACGAATAGCGAAGAGCGAGGTTTTCCTAACACCTGTTACCCGATTCCTATGCCTAACCTACAAGCC
>JBEKXO010000108.1:0-14285 GCA_049511995.1 Terriglobales bacterium | reverse complement strand
TCGAAGGTGCTGACGGGCGAGCCGGGATATTCGGTGCTGTATCGCACGTGGGCGCGTCCGACGCTGGAGGTGCATGGCATGCCGGGAGGATTTGTGGCTCCGGGGGCGAAGACGGTGATTCCGGCGAAGGCGTCGGCGAAGATCTCGATGCGGCTGGTGCCGAATCAGGACCCGGAGGATATTTTCAAGCGCTACTCGGCTTTTGTTAAGAAGAACACGCCGAAGGGGATTGAGATCAAGATCAAGGCCTATAGCAAGGGGCCGGCTTGCGTGGTGGGCACCGATAACGAGTACATTCAGGCGGCGACTGAGGCGCTGCACGATACGTTTAAGAAGGAGACGGTGTTTATTCGCTCGGGCGGATCGATTCCGATCGTCACGGATTTTCAGGATGTGTTGAAGATTCCGTCGGTGATGATGGGGTTTGGGCTGCCGGACGATAATTTGCATGCTCCGAACGAGAAGTTTCATATTCCGAATTTTCATCGCGGGATTGAGACGATTTGCTTGTTCTTTGAGAAGCTGGGGTAGACTAGGGTCGAATTGTCATCCCGAGCAGAGCGAACGATCTGCATTTTCGCGAGAGAACTGCAGGTCCCTCGCTTTGCTCGGGATGACAACGCATTTTTTAGGGGATAAATCGCGACTCGCCTTGTCCGAACCCGCGCGGTAATCCCCAATCCCGCGCCTTCAGGTAAAATAAGCGGTTGAGGTTGAGGGGCATGCGTACACGGATTTTCGCATCGGTTGTACTGTTTTTACTGGTCACGATGGTATCGGCGCCGTGGCTGCAATCGGAGGATGACGACGGGGTTCCACATTTTAATGCGAGTTCTCCGGCCGCTGGCAGCAAGTTGCCACCGATTCTCACCAAGGATCAGTTGTGGGGCGCTAACGCACAGTTTCCTTACCAGACACACGCCTATGAGCTCGCGGCGAAGATTCCAAAGGTGATTTTTCAGCAGCCTTGTTATTGCTACTGCGATCGCAGCATGGGACACACGAGCCTGCATAGCTGCTTTTCAGGCACGCACGGCGCGGAGTGCAGCACGTGCCTCCGGGAGCTTTATTACACGTATACGATGTATAAGCAGGGCAAGACGGCTCGGCAGATTCGCACCGGGATTATTAAAGGCGAGTGGAAGTCGATCGATCTTACGACAGCCGCCAGCATTAATTGAGCGGGATCCCTGTACATTCTTGTGATTCGCTGCAAAAAGGCTTTACCCCAGAGGGCACAGAGGACGGCAAGAGCGGGCTTTATGATTTTAGTTTGAGCTAAATTTCGAACTCGAGGCGGTTTGATGGCATTGAAGTTAACCCCGAAGAAACAAGCGACCGAAGATCCGCGACACACACAGGCGGTGCAGAGCTATGAACTCGGACTGCGCGCGTTGCAAGAGCATAAGTTCGACAAGGCCAAAGGGCATTTGCAAAAGGTATTGAGCGGACCGAATAAATCCCTGGTAGACCGTGCGCAGGTGCACATCCTCACATGCGACAAGCATCTCGAAGTTCTGAGCCTGCAGTTTAAGTCGGTCGAGGAGCACTACGACTATGCCGCGTCGCTGGTCAATTCGGGCGACTACGTGACGGCGCGCGAACATCTCGATGCGCTGTTGAAGCAGAATCCGAAGTCCGAATACGTGCTCTATGGACTGGCCGCGCTGCATTGTCTGACCGGTCACGTGGAGGAATCGCTTAAGACACTCAACGAAGCGATTCAGGTGAAACCGGCACTGCGCTTCCAGGCCCGCAATGATACTGACTTCCAAAATCTGGCCGAGGATCCGCGTTTCACCGAACTGCTCTATCCCGACCCGGGTGCGGAATCGGAACCGGAGGAAGAAGAAGCGAGCGCGTACTAACCGCCTCGCACTGGCTCGCCACATTCGTCTTCCGCGAGGCGGTATGCTTCCCCAATCGTCAATGAACCCATCGGACAACGGCAAGGCTGGGCCTGAACTGCGCGTGGTCGCAATTGGCGGCGGCACCGGTCTCTCCACGCTGCTGAAGGGGCTGAAACACTATGTCATGACACCGTCGCTCGCTCCGCCCGGCCAGCCGACGATTCGCGAATTGTCGGGCGTTGTGACGGTGAGCGACGATGGCGGATCGAGCGGGCGGCTGCGCAAAGAATTTAATATGCTGCCGCCGGGCGACGTGCGGAATTGCATCGTTGCTCTTTCCGAAGACGAAGCGCTGCTGGCGCGATTGTTTCAACATCGCTTTCAAAAGGGCTCGGGGCTTGAGGGCCATAGCTTCGGGAACCTTTTTCTAGCCGCGCTCACTTCGATCACCGGAGATTTTGCGGAGGCGGTGCGGTTGTCGTCGGAGATTTTGTTGACGCGCGGACATATTTATCCGGCGACCATGACGAGCGTGGAACTGGAAGCTCTGATGGAAGACGGCACGCAGGTGCGCGGCGAAACGCAGATCACAGCGAGCAAAGGCAAGATTCGCGCGCTGGCCTTGTTCCCTCCGGACGTCGAGTCGCTGCCGCAAACGCTGGATGCGATCGCGAATGCGGACCTGATCACGATCGGGCCAGGGTCGCTTTTCACCAGCTTGATTCCGAATTTGCTGGTACGCGGAATCCCGCAGGCGATAAAGGAATCTTCTGCCGTGAAGGTATTTGTATGCAACCTGATGACTCAGGCAAATGAAAGTCTTGGTTTAACTGCTGCGGATCACATTCGCGCGCTCAACAACCACGCCGGAGTGCAGCTGTTTGATTATGCCCTGATCAACCGCAAGCCCGCCTCGCCGGAGATGAAGGCGAAGTACGCACTCGAAGGCGCTTCGCAGATTGTTGTGGATCTGGAAGCGATCGAGGCGCTCGGCGTTTGCCCGCTCCTCGGGGATTATATCGACGAGGGCACGGTGGCGCGGCACGCGACCGATCACGTTGCGCACGATCTGATGGCGCTGATGGCGCAGGCTCCCGACCGGCAGACCCTGCGGAGTTGATTCGGTCGCGGTATATTGAGTCAGAATGGCAAAAGCGCCGAATACCGCAAAAAAAAACAGAGCTAAGAAAAAGCACCCTTCTTCGAGTTCATCGCGGCCGCGCGTCGCGATTGCGATCATGGCTGCGGGCAAGGGCACGCGGCTCAAATCGAAACATCCCAAGGTTCTGCATGAAATCGGGGGCAAGCCGATTCTGGCGCATGTGATAACCACAGCGCAGAAGATCGTGCCCGCTCAGGATATTTTCGTGATCATCGGCCATGAGGCGGAGCGCGTGCGCGAAGCCGTCGGGGGCACGGGCGTGAACTTCGTGCTGCAGGCTGAACAGCGGGGCACGGGACACGCGCTTATGGCGGCGCGCGATGCCCTTTCCGGTTATGAGCAGGTGATCGTGCTCTCCGGCGACGCTCCGCTGATCACGGCAGAAACTATTCGCAAACTGAGCGAGTTTCACGGTGCGGAAAAGTCTGCAATGACCTTGCTCAGCGCCGATCTCGACAATCCCTTCGGATATGGGCGAGTGATTCGCAAAGGCAAAGGGGCGGAGGTGCAGGCGATTGTCGAGGAAAAGTCGGCGAGTGCGCAGCAGAAAAAAATCCGCGAGATCAACTCCGGCTTCTACGCTTTCAACGTGCCCGCTTTATATGAACACATTGGTCAGCTATCGACTGCGAATCCGCATGGCGAGTATTACCTCACGGACATGGCGGACGTCTTTCATCGGGCGCGCAAGAAGGTGGTGGCGATCAAAACGGAAGATGCGGGCGAGGTACTCGGCAGCAATACGCGCGCGGAGATGATGATGCTCGATGCGCGGCTGCGGCTGGCCAAGTGCCGCGAGTTGCTGGACGCGGGCGTAACGATTTTTTATCCCCACACCTGCGTGATCGACAGCGACGTCGAAGTGGGAGCCGACACGGTGATCGAACCCTTTGTGCAATTGCTGGGGCAAACGAAAATTGGCGCCGATTGCCGCGTACGCTCTTACAGCATCATTGAAGATTCGACCGTTGGCGACCGGGTTATGGTGAGGCCGGGAACACTTATGGAAGAGTCGCGCGTCGACGCGGGCGCGGTAATCGGGCCCTACACGCATATGCGGCCGGGAAGCGAGGTTGGCGAGGGGGCGCACCTCGGTAATTTTGTCGAGACTAAGAAAGTCAAGCTGGGCAAGGGCTCCAAGGCAAATCATCTGAGCTATCTCGGCGATGCGGAAATTGGGGAGGGCGTAAACATCGGGGCGGGCACGATTACCTGCAACTACGATGGGGTGAACAAGCATCAGACGGTGATCGAAGACGGCGTGTTCGTCGGCAGCGATTCGACGCTGGTCGCTCCAGTAAAAATTGGACGCGGCGCGTACGTCGCAGCCGCTAGCTGCATCACTGAAGATGTGCCAGCGGATGCATTGGCGCTGGGGCGAGCGCGACAGAGCGTTAAAGAAGGCTGGGCTCGCGCGAAGCGGGAAGCACAGAACGGCAGAAAAGGATCGGTCGGCACTGGGCGCTGAAGTGTCTCGAATCCCACCCTTGCGCAAAGAGCGCGCAAGGATGGGCACCCGCAAAGGAACCAAGCGCCGATAGTTCGCTTGCAAAAGGAATAGACTATCCGCAGCGAAATCATGACGCCGAATTCTACAACTCAAGAAACGTCGCCCGTCCGCTACGACGTCTCCCTGCTGACGGCGGAAGATTTTTATTTATTCAATGAAGGCAGCCACTACCGGATTTACGAGAAGATGGGCGCACATCTCGCGCAATCGAACGGAACCACGGGCACCATCTTCGGTGTGTGGGCACCCAATGCGCGCAATGTATCCGTCGTCGGCGACTTCAACGGTTGGAACGCGCAATCGCATCAACTGAAGGCGCGCGGCTCGTCCGGAGTCTGGGAGGGTTTTATCCCTGGGATCGGCAAGGGAACGCTGTACAAGTTCCATATCAACTCCAATGCAGAAGGGCACGAGACTGAAAAAGCCGATCCCGTAGGACTATTCAGCGAGACGCCTCCGCGCACCGCTTCGGTAGTTTGGGATCTCGACTACACATGGAATGACTCAGCTTTTCTCGAAACGCGGGCGGCGGCGAACTCGCTGCACGCGCCGATTTCGATCTACGAGGTTCACCTGGGCTCGTGGATGCGGATTCCCGAAGAGGGCAACCGTTCGCTGAGCTATCGCGAGATCGCCCCTCGCCTTGCCGAGCACGTGAACAGGCTCGGCTTCACGCATGTCGAACTGCTTCCTATCATGGAGCATCCCTTCTACGGCTCGTGGGGATATCAGACGACCGGCTACTTTTCTCCCACGGCGCGATATGGTACGCCGCAGGATTTCATGTTCCTGGTCGACTATCTGCACCAGCACAACATTGCGGTGATTCTTGACTGGGTGCCGTCGCACTTCCCTTCCGATGGCCATGGGCTAGCATTTTTCGACGGGACGCATCTGTTCGAGCACTCCGATGCGCGCCAGGGCTTCCATCCTGACTGGAAGACTTTCATCTTTAATTATGGCCGCACCGAAGTGCGCAGCTTTCTCATGTCGAGCGCCATGTTCTGGCTCGACAAATATCACGCTGATGGATTGCGCGTGGATGCGGTCGCCTCCATGCTGTATCTGGATTATTCGCGCAAGGAGGGTGAGTGGATTCCGAACAAGTACGGCGGGCGTGAAAATCTCGAGGCGATTGATTTTTTGCGGCGCTTCAATCTTGAGGCTTATAAAGAGCATCCGGATATTCAGACCTACGCCGAAGAGTCGACATCATATCCAATGGTCTCGCGGCCCAATTATCTGGGCGGCCTGGGGTTCGGACTGAAGTGGGATATGGGGTGGATGCATGACACGCTGCTATATTTCAGTCAGGATCCGATTCATCGCCAGTATCACCACAACAAACTGACGTTTCGCATGCTTTATTCGTTTCAGGAAAACTTCGTGCTGCCGCTTAGCCACGACGAGGTGGTGCATGGCAAAGGTTCGCTGATCGGCAAAATGCCCGGCGACGAGTGGCAGAAATTTGCGAATCTGCGATTGCTGTTTGCTTACATGTTCGCGCAGCCTGGAAAGAAACTGCTGTTTATGGGCAACGAGTTTGGGCAGGTCAGCGAGTGGGGGCACGATCGTAGCCTTGATTGGGACGTGCTGCAGTATCCGGTGCATCGCGGACTTATGAGCTGGGTGGAGCAGCTCAATCGGCTCTATCGCAGCGAACCGGCGCTGCACTGGTTTGATAACGACCCCAACGGCTTTGAATGGGTGGATTGCAATGATGCACCTTTGAGCGTGGTATCACTGCTGCGCAAAGGCAAGCCGGACGAAGACCCTATACTCATCGCGTGCAACTTCACGCCGGTGCCGCGAGTGGGATACATGGTGGGCGTGCCTTCTGGCGGCTACTGGAGAGAACTTCTCAATAGCGACGGCCGAGAATATGGGGGAGGCGGCATGGGCAACATGGGCGGCGCGGAAGCGCTGGCCGAGGTAAAACATGGGCGCCCGTTTTCTCTACGACTCACGCTGCCGCCGCTGGGAGCGCTGTTTCTGAAGAAGGCCTAGTTCCTCGGAATGACTTAGATCGGATCCGGCACTGTTTGCGTTGTGAGAGCTAACGGGATTTCGCAACAATTGACGAGCAGCGCGCAGTTTCCGGTGCCGACCATTGCCTCGTGATTTCCTGACGCCCCGTTCCTGGACTGAGAGAGATTTGCCCTAGCCGAGATCAATGCATCGGCGCCAAAAGAGTCTTCAGCGTCTAATTCGTGACGTTGTAACTCTTGCCACTCGTTACCGAGCCGCCCAGCGTAGTAATCGTAATCTTGCCAGTGGAAGCGCCAACCGGCACAGTCGCGGTAACCTCGCGATCGGAGTTTACGGTGAATTGACTGGCTGCCATACCGTCAAAAGCGACCGATGTGGTCTGCAAGAGGCTCGGCCCGGTAATCTGCACCTGGGTACCAACCGGGCCGCTTGTCGGCGAAAACGAGGCGATTCCCGGCAGTACACGGAAGGGGATTCTGCTGCTCAGTGTACCTGTCGGGGTCACAACGGTTAGTGCGCCCGTAAGTGCTGCTCGCGGGACGTCGGCTGTGATTTCCGAATCCGATACCACTTCAAACTTTGCCTTGACACCATCAAAACTGACTACGCTCGCGCCGCTCAGATTAGTTCCCAGAATGGCAACCGTGGACCCGACAGGGGCGGCGTCTTGCTGCGTTTGCACAAACGGGCCCAGTCCCGCCGACAAGCTAAACACCGTTCCGCAGCCCGAGTCGCAGATCGTACTCGACCCGCCTGATACCGTCGTTCCATAGAAGACACCATTGGTGTCTTGAATCAGCCCGCCATAGGGCATTTCGCCATCTGTACCTTGAAAACTGTGTAAGGTCGTCAAGCTTCCGTTGGGGCTCATCTCGAATACCGTTCCACAACCGGACCCGCCACACAGGCCAACGCTTGCTCCCCCATAGCCCGTAGTGCCATAGAAATTGCCATCGCTCCCTTCGACCAGCGTGGCACCGACAGGATTTGCTCCATCGCTGCAGTTGGCAGATGAACAGAAGCTATACAGAGTCGTCAACACACCAGCAGAGCTGATCTTGAAAACCGTTCCGTACCCGTTGGCCCCACCGGCCGTCGTCGTGCCATAGAAGTCGCCGTCGGAGCCAAGAATCAGACTGGCCTTCGGTAGCTCGCCATCCGCACAGTTCGGCAGGGCGCAGAAACTGTAAAACAAGCTTATGTCGCCTTTTCCTTCTGAAGTGAACTTGTAAATCGCGCCTTCCTGGTTCTCAGAATACCCATCTTGAGTTGTGCCATAGAAATTCCGATCAGGTCCCTCCATAAGACTTGCCTCGGGGTTGCCGCCCGCGTCCACACCCTTGTCGGAGAATTTCCAGACCTTTTCGTAATAATTCCCACCAGCTTCCGGCTTGAACTTAAATATGCCCCCGCCCTCAACGCCCCAAACGGGGGTTGTCAAGTAGAAGTACCCGTCCAATCCCTGAATGAGACCGGCAACAGGGTTGTTAAGAGCTGGGAAGAAAATTTGCCACGTTTGCAGGCCACTGGTTGATAGTTCAAAAACTTCGCCAGAATTGTTACCGTTCGATCCGCCATACGTGGTTGCACCGTAATAATTGCCATCACTCGCCTGAATTAACCCACCATACGGAGCGTAACCGTCAAAACACAGCGCAAGGCTGCAAAAGTCGTAAAGCGTGTCAAGGGAGCCCGCCGGCGTCATTTTGAATACCGTGCCGCACCCCGCGGTACAGTAGTCGGAGCTATTTGCTCCGCCATTCACCGTGGTGCCATACAGGTTTCCATCCGTGCTCTGGAACAGAGCTGCATACGGATTGGCTCCGTTGCTGGAATCGAAGTTTACGAGTGTCTGGAAGGTCTGCGCAGACGAGGCAACGGCCGCTGAAAAACAACAAACCGATAGGATACGGCCTAAGCGTTGCACCCACATGAAAGCAGGCGCGTACCGGAAATCATAACCTGAAAGTTTTGTCATCTAGCCCCCTTTTAATTTTTTATTTGAGGCCCAGAACCCGAGTGATTCCCAGTTGCAGGATTGAGGCAAGGGACGAACTCCATCGAAGAGTACGGCGGCGAAGCGGGACTCCGTCCAGAGGAATACTGCCTCCCCAATAGGGTGTTGTCAAGCGAGTGGACTTCGACCAATACTCGACCAAGGATCAACTGCGGAAGTTAAATATCGACTGTCGAAAACAGCGATTTCTCCCATGGCTGCGGCTTACGGGGGTGATTGTCGAAACCACGTTAGCACAAGTTTGCGCCATTTCTTCACCTGAAACCGTGGTCAGTGAGTGCTATTGCGTGCTGTTACATCGTTTTTACGAAGGTTCAGATGCTTCGTAAGCATTTGCGTGCTGCACGAGAAGTGGGACCTTTACACCCATCGAAAATCGCAATGCCTCCCCTAGGCGTATTGAGCAACCATTACGTCACCTCGTGATCTGACTCCTTGACTTTCCCTCGGGCTTGCAACATCATTTGTGGCCGTGTAGCTGAGGCGCCACTTTCCGTCTCCCTCGGTCCACACAGTTGATCTGGGCTCCGAAAAATCTACTCGTTTCCTAGTTCGAGGAGTGGCCCGTGACTCGCCGAAGCATCGCTACGGCCAGAATTGTTAGGCTCGCCACGCTGCTGATCTTTTGATCGTTGCTCTCTTAAATGAGGTCAAAGAGATCTCAGGGCCCTGACTGTTGCTCCACAGGAGGACTCCATGCCCCGCCACTTCGCCCGCGAGCACCGAACCCTCAGCGTCGTGACTCTGTTCGTCGTAACCTGCAGCGTTCTGGCGGTATTTGCCGCGCCGGCCACGGCTCAAAATCCTGTGCCCTTCATTGATCCGCCGCTGGTGCCAGACGCCACAGCCCCCGGTAGTCCTGCGTTTACGCTGACGGTGAATGGCGCGGGATTCGTCGCGGCCTCGGTAGTGAATTGGAATGGCAGCGCGCGTGCCACGGCCTTTGTGAGCAGCGCCCAACTGACCGCGACCATTCTTGCGTCCGACATTGCCACGGCGGCAACGGCCGCAGTCACAGTAGTCAACCCCAGTCCGGGCGGAGGCGTTTCTAATACCCTGTTCTTCTCGATCGCCACGGCTGCGACGTCCGTTTCATTCCTGCCGGCGGTGACCTACGACTCCGGTGGCTCCACAGTCACCTGGGTCGCGGTCGCCGACGTGAACGGGGACGGTAAGCTCGACCTGATCGTCGCAAACCAGGGCGGCGAGGCCAACGGCGATGGGTCGGTCGCCGTGATGCTGGGAAACGGCGACGGCACCTTTCAAGCAGCGGTGACCTACGACTCCGGCGGCCCCTTTCCCGACTCGCTTGGGATTGCGGACCTGAACGGAGACGGCAAGCTGGATATCGTCGTGGCAAACAGGAACAACAGTACGGTAGGTGTTTTGTTGGGCAATGGCGACGGTACCTTCCAGCCCTCAGTGGCCTATAGCTCAGGCGGGGAGAATGCCGTTACCGTCGCAGTTGGGGACGTGAACCGCGACGGCAAACTCGATTTGCTGGTCGCGAACGAATTTGCCGATTCCGACTCCGAAAGCGGTTCGGTCGGCGTGCTGTTGGGCAATGGTGACGGGACGTTTCAGACGGTCGTTACCTACTCCTCTGGCGCCGCCGCGACGGGTGCCGTTGCGGTCGCCGATCTGACGGGCGATGGCAAACTCGACCTAGTGATCACGAACTTTGGAGGCGAAGCTAACGGCGACGGCAATGTTGGCGTGCTGCTGGGGAACGGCGACGGAACTTTCCAGCCCGTGGTGCTGTATGACGCGGGTGGGGTCGAAACCCGAAACGTAGCAGTCGCGGATGTGAATGGGGACGGCAAACCCGATCTTCTGACGGCCAACCTTGGGAGCACCGTTGGTGTTTTGCTGGGAAACGGCGACGGAACCTTCCAGTCCGTCGTATCTTACGCCGCGGGGAACTCGCCGTTCTCGATAGCCGTCGCAGACGTGAACGGCGACGGCAAACAGGATGCGGTAACAGCCAACTGGGGCGGCGGTGCTAACGTACTGCTGGGCAACGGCAACGGTACTTTCCAGGCGGCGCAGACCCTTTCGGCCAACGGCGCCGACTCGGTCGCGGTCGCGGATCTCACGGGCGATGGTCGACTGGACATTGTTCTAGCAGATACGACGTCGCCCGGCTTGGTGAGCGTGTTGCTGAACAACCCAGGGACAGAGACAGCAACGACCACGACCCTGAGCTCGACGCCCAATCCTTCTAACTACGGGCAGATGGTGACCTTCACCGCTACGGTGACCTCCAGTTCTGGGCCGCCCACGGGAAACGTCATCTTCTACGACGGCTCAACTCAAATCGGCAGCGCAACACTTTCCAGCGGCACTGCAACATTCTCGACTTCGTCTCTGCCTGCGGGCTCAGATCCGATGACTGCCGCATATCAGGGTTCAAGCAGTTACTCACCAAGCACGTCGGGTGTAGTGACTCAAGTTGTGAATGGAGCAGCCACCACCACGTCAATCGGTTCGTCGCCCAATCCCACTACGTACGGCCAAGCTGTCATCTTCACCGCTACCGTGACCTCTGGTTCGGGCACGCCGACTGGCACCGTTATTTTCTATGACGGATCGATCGCGATTGGTAGTGCCACGCTGTCCAACGGCATCGCATCGGTTTCCACCTCATCTTT
Organism: Terriglobales bacterium; assembly: GCA_049511995.1. Taxonomy (GTDB): domain Bacteria; phylum Acidobacteriota; class Terriglobia; order Terriglobales; family Acidobacteriaceae; genus Acidiflorens. The sequence continues at coordinate 3,106 of JBEKXO010000108.1, read as the reverse complement.
ACCGGCTGGCTCACAGTCGATCACCGCTGCCTACCAGGGTGCGGTTGGTTTTAATTCCAGCACCTCGGCCCCGCTTACGCAAGTCGTTGACACGGCAGTGACCACAACGGCTCTGACCTCATCGTCGAATCCCGATGGTGCGGGCCAGTCCGTCACATTCACCGCGACTGTGGCCGGCCAATACGGCGGTGCGGTAACAGGTTCGGTGATTTTTTCCTCGGGATCCCAGACGTTGGGTACGGCGACGCTCAACGCCAATACCGCCTCGGTCACGACTTCGTTTTCGACTCCGGGAAGTTATCCGATCACTGCGCAATACAGCGGCGATGCCAACAATACAGGGAGCACGGGTAGCCTGAGCCAGGTCATCATCGCGTCGACCAACACCACTGTCTCAGCCAGCCCGAATCCGGCATTCGTTGACGACCCGGTTACTTTCACAGCGAATGTCACGTCAGCCTATGGAACACCGACCGGATCGGTTTCCTTCTACATACGTCTGCCGCACATGAACGGGTATAACGTCTCAAGCACGCTAAGCGGGGGCGTCGCAACTTACACAGTTGCCTCACGCTACCCAGGCAAGACCACCTTCGCGGCAGCCTACAACGGCAGTCCGGCCTTCGCGGCAAGCAGTTCTCCCTTTGAGACAGAAAGGGTCAGCGGGAGATACGTGACGTCAACCTCGGTGACGTCGAGTCTGAACCCATCTCAGTACGGTCAGCCGGTCACCTTCACAGCGACGGTGGGATCGCCGAACGGAGCGATTCCGGACGGCGAGACCGTGAAGTTCTTCGATAAAGCCAAGGAGATCGGTACCGGCACGACGAGCAGTGGCGTGGCAACGTTTACAACCTCCACGCTCAAAAGCACAACTCACGACATCAAGGCCACCTATGCCGGGGATGAGACATTTGCGACAAGCAGCGGAACTGTCACACAAGTTGTGACTCCTTACTCGACGAGCACGACACTAACTTCCAGCCTGAATCCCTCGACCTATGGACAAAGCGTGACCTGGACGGCGACCGTCACCTCAACCGGACCCTACGTTCCGACAGGAAAAGTAAAATTCGCCGGACTTGGCACGGCAACGCTGAGCGGTGGCGTGGCCACACTCACGAAGATCTGGCTCAACACAGGTACATATGCGATCGCGGCGGAGTACGAAGGAGATGACGCATCGGCACCAAGCACGTCTTCTACCTTGAATCAGGTCGTGAATCCAGACTCAACCACTACGACAGTCACGTCGTCGCCCAATCCGTCATCACAAGGACAAACTGTTACGTTCACTGCGACGGTCACGACATCGACAGGTGTGAACTCTGCTGGCACGGTGACATTCACGGCGGGAGGGACAACGCTGGGGACGGCTACGCTGACTGGAAACGTGGCCAGTGTCTCGACGAGTACTCTACCGGTCGGCACAAGCGTCGTGCAGGCGACTTATAACGGCGAAACGAACTTCAACGGCAGTTCAGGCACCGTCAGTCAGACGGTGAGCCCGTAGATTGTCGGGAATAAAAAGTGGCCGCTGGGAGAAAGCAGATTGCCACGGCGGGAAAACGTCCAGCTCGCCTGAAGCAACCATAGGAACGAAGAAACCAGCGAATCGGGCGAGACGATCAAATTTGCCACAGAAGCAGAACCGCGCTTGGCCGCTACGGCGTCAGCGTAAACAATACTCCGGCGCCATAAGAACCTTTTGGCGCTTGGCCGTACAGTGAGCTCACGCCCCACAACGCTCCACCGGTGGCAGAGAAGAGTTCAACCGGCGCCCCGCCGTCCGCCGACGTCGATGAAAATGGCGTCATTCTCTGAATCAGGCTTCCGTCAGCCGGCGAGACGGTTACGATGTCGCCGAAACCGACGCTGCCATAATATTCTGCCATCCAGAAGTTGCCGTCACTTGCGAGCACCAATCCATCGGGGCTGCTAGCCGGGTAGGTCGTGTAGACCGGAAAGAGCTGGAGGTTGCTGCCGTCAAGTTGAACCTCGAAAACCCCGATGCCACCCAAGAACACTCCGGTATAGGTGCCATAAAGATTTCCGTCCGGACCGATGGCGGAGACGGCTCCCCCGGTCGGATAACCGCCAATCGTAGGGAAGGACAACTGAGCTGTCTGCAGGTCTCCCGTTGCCTCGATGTAATGGAAGAGGATCGCACCGTTATTCGTGCTGCCATAAAAGGTCCCGTCAGGGCCTACCACCAGATTAGTGGGATTCGCTCCGCTGGTGGCGGCATCGAAGTTAACGACAACTTCATAGGCTCCAGTTGCAGCGTTGACGCGAAAGAGCGTCCCGCAATTGAAGTAAAAGCAGTTGCCGCTTCCACCATAGTAAGTCGTCCCGTAAACATTGCCATCGTTGCCCGCAGCCAAAGAGGTTGGCGACGATCCGTTCGCCGCAAACTCGTTAATCGAGTAGTTCTGCAGGACCTGGTAGTGCTTTCCCGTTTTGTCGACTCGGAACAAATTCCCGTCGCCGCTCGGACCACCAAAGCCGGCGTTGCCGTAAAGCGTGCCGTCGGGTCCCTCGATCAGCCGGGTCGGGCTGCTCCCGTTCGGGTAGGTTCCGGTTTTTCCGGGAGCAAACTTATAAAGCGTCGTGAATGTGCCCGAAGGTGTCAGCGAGAATATCAACCCGCCGGCTGGAGCAGCGCCTCCTTCCCCGGTTCTCACAGCCGTGCCATAGAAATTACCATCCGACCCCTGGATCAGAGCGGTAGCCCCACCACCCTCAGGGCAGGGTCCTTGATATTGCGGGTTTCTGCAGACGAAAGTGTGGACGGCCGTTAGCTGTTGTGCAGCGGCGCAAGCGCAGCAAGGGAGCAGCGCGGCAAAAACCACTACATGCATTTTGTTTGGCATGATTTCCCCTCCGTGAGCCGCCTAATGTATATTCCGCTTCGATGAGCCTCTTGTCATGAAAATGTAAAGAATGTGTAAAAATCACGCCTCGGACATTCACAATTAACCGGGCGGACTTTTGTATCGAATTGCGGCGCAGCCCGCCGCGAGCCATTGCCCACTTGTTTCCCGAGCTTTCAACCCGCATCAAGCAGTGCGCGCGCGATGCCGGATTCGACCTTTGCGGCATTGCG
>JBEKXO010000107.1:0-14622 GCA_049511995.1 Terriglobales bacterium | reverse complement strand
CGTAAACTCGGCCGGTCGGTTGCGGATTGCTGCCGGGGTAAAGGCGCGCGAGGGAATCCATGTCGTCCATGGCGGGAGCGTTAGGGTTGGGATAGCAGACGGTGATGGGGACGCAGGCGATGGAGTCGGTAAAGTGCATCACGGGAAATCCGGCGAAGTCGGCGTTGCCGGGAGGCGGGTTGAAGGTTTGGACGTTGAGGTTCGCCTGCGACCAGCCCATTCCGATGGTGCGACCGAGGGTGCGAATCAGGCGGTACTGAACGTCGGGGAGTTGGGAGTTAGTGGCGGCGCAGATTCCGTTGATTACGACTAGCGAGTGAACAATGTTGCCGGCGGCGGAGAAGTTGTCGGGGCCTCCGTAGACGGCGTTGGTGAAACACTCATCGATGTCTCCGGCACCCTCGCCGAGGATGGCGTCGGTGACGGTGCCGTCGTAGTCGTAGACGATGCCGACGGGAGTGCTGGTGGCGGAGGGCGTGATGTCGGCGGGGGCGGTGACGACTCCGTAGCCGTTGGTTTGGATGTTGCTGCCGTTGACGTCTTCGGCGAGTTGGCCGCCCCAGGATACGGTGAGGGCGACGCCGGGGATGGTGGCCCAGACGTTGAAAGCGGCGGCGACGAAGGCATTGGCCTGGCTATTGGGGAGAATCGGGCTGAGGTCGCCTTGATCGGTGAAGTATTGGATGGATCCGTTGGCCCAGATGAGCGCCTGGCCTTCGACTCCGGGATTGTAGCCGGAGCCGGCGACGAAGGCGGGGCCTCCGGCGCGGCTGAGGGGGGCGGCGCAAATAAGGAGGGCGCTGATGGCTAGAATTCTCGCGCGCATAATCACTCCATTTCGCTTTCACTTCCGTTTTTATTTCTGGCGGCACGGATGGCGCGCTCTAGCTGGAGCACGGTGACTTTGGCGGTGGGACGCGATTGCTGTCCCAAAGAGGATTCACTTCGCGAAGCCATGACTGCGGCCCGCTCTAGAGCATCGGCGGAAACGGTCTGGCCACTGGAATCGAGGGCGATCTGGCCGAGCGAACCTCCCACGGGGCTGGTCAAGCCCAATCGGCTTGGTGGATATAAGAAGAGCAAGATGCGCTGGCCTCTGGTCATGGGGCGATGCATGGAGGCGGCGCCTGTCCACTCGTGAATGGTGAGAGTTTGTCCGCGCTCGACTCCGGCGATGGGCTCGTCGACGCGAAAGGTCAGTTCGATGGATGGAGTTGGGCCTGCGGCGCGATCGGATTGGGCTGAAGTGGAGAGGACGGTGCCGGCAAAGATCATTCCGGCGCGGCGGGAGAGTTGCTTCCAACGCGGGCCTAGGACGTGCTCGGCGATGGCTTGATCGGATTGCGGGGCGGATTGCTGGGCCGAAGCGAGGCTCGACAGAACAGCGAGCGCGAGCGACAGCCAGCGTGTGGACGCAGGCATAGTGGATCTCTTTCTGGAGGGAACGGGACCGGGAGAGGTCCTGGGAGGGTGTTAGGTTAGCGCGGTAGGGTCGGCGGGGATGTGAGCGGGATCACTGTGGATTTGTGACGAATCGGAAATGAACCACGAACGCCGCTACTTTCGATTATCGACGCTGGGTTGGGAAGATCGAGTTGCGCGAGTAGATCAACCTCGCTCGGCTACCTTCGGCGACGGTTTGCCTTCCTGGTGGCTTTGCGTTGCGCTTTTCCGGCTTTCTTCATGGCTTTGGCTTGTTTCTTGTTGGCCTTGTTCAACATCTTTTGCTGATGCTTAATCGCCTTGCGGGACTGGCGAGCATTTTCCTCACGGCTGATGCGTTGTGCCTGGGCGGGAATTGCCGCGGCGACACTCAGAACGGCCAGCAATATAAAGGTAGCGATTCGTTTCATAACGTCTCCGAACGGATGGTGATTGAAGTGATATTACACCGAAGCTGCGGTTAGGGCGCGGAGTCGGTGTTACTTCTGTAATTCGGCGTTTGGCTCCCACCCTTTGTTTGTTGTTAAGCCGATTTCGGCAGTTCCCTCAGGGGCTAAAGCCCAGTTTCTGTGAGATCCTTTACGGCCCGGCCAAAGCCGGGCCCCTTCAAAGAACGATCTGTGAAGCACCGTCTTGCGTCCCGGGGCAGCCAGATTTCTTGCACCGGGATTTAGGGAAGGCGGGCAGCCGGTTCTAGTGAATTGTTTTGGTTTTGCGGGACATGTAATCCATCAGCAAGTATTGGCCCAGCGTGTAGGGCGTAGTGAAGTAGGCTTTGCCGCGGCACATCTGGGTTACTTTCTGGACGAACTGGACGAGACCGTAATCGGAGGCGAGCATGAAGGTGTTGATGAGGACTCCGGCGCGTTTGCATTTGGAAACTTCTTCGAGAGTCTGGCTGACTACGAGGGGGTCGAGGCCGAAGGCGTTCTTGTAGATGCGTCCGTCTTCCAGCGTCAGGGCGCTGGGCTTGCCGTCGGTGATCATGACGATCTGTTTCATGTCTTTGCGCTGGCGCTGGAGGATACGTTGGGCCATGCGCAGGCCTTCGCGGGTGTTGGTGTAATACGGGCCGACTTTGACGCGGGCGAGTTGCGAGAGCGGGACTTCTTCGGCGGAGTCGTGGAAGAGGACTAGCGAGAGAGAGTCTCCGGGATATTGCGTGCGAATTAATTGCGAAAGCGCCATCGCGACTTTTTTAGCCGGAGTAAAGCGGTCTTCGCCATAGAGAATCATCGAGTGCGAGCAGTCGAGCATCAGAACCGTGGCGCAGGAGGACTGGTATTCGCATTGATGCACTTGCAGATCGTTGTATTCGAGATTGAGGGGAAGGCCGAGGCCTTCGCGCTGAATCGCGCTTGAGAGCGTGGCGGTGATGTCGAGATTTAATGTGTCGCCGAATTCGTATTGCTTGGAAGCACCGCTCGCTTCGATGCCGGTGGCCATGTCGCGGGTATCGTGGCGTCCGAAGCTGGATTTGCCTAGCGAGCCTAGAAGATCGCGGAGGGCTTTGAATCCGAGGAAGTCGAGGCTTTTGTCGGTGATTTCGAACTTTGCTTGTTGCTGCGCGTCGCCTACCTGGCCGCCTACGCTTGATCGCTTCGAGGGGTCGTGCGGTTGATCAATGGAGATGTAGTCTTCCTGCTGCATGCGCTCAATCAGCTTTTCGATGAGCTCTTCGAGTTCGCCCTCCATCTGCATTTGCTGAAGACGGTCACGCATTTCTTCATCGAACATTTCTCCGTCGAGGAGCGCTTGTTCGAGGGCGCGCTTTAATTCGTCCAGAGTTTGCTCGCCTTCGGGGAGTTCGTACCAGAAATTGTCGTTGAACCCGCTCTGCAGAAAATAGTCAGAGAGCGCGCTGAGCAGGTCCTCCATGCTCATTTCGCCGGCCGGGTCGGGGACGTATTTGCTGTAGCGGATTCTCTTCATAAAATCGCCGCGAGTTTGGGGCAACCACAAAGCAGTTGTCAGTTGTCAGTAACAGCCGCAATCATTATCTCGAACTGATGACGGAGAGCTCAATGGCTTCTCTTTCTTTGTTCTCAGGGAACCATCGCACGTAACTTCGCTAGAGTCTCGGAGGGCTCGGGGCGAACCGTGTAGTCGGCGTTCACATCGGCTGAGCGTATGATGCCTTCCTTGTCGAGAATGTAACGCGCGGGCATGGGTAGCCGATATTCCGGCTCGTCATTAAACCGGTCCAGAGTACTGCCGAACGATTTGTACAGATCGCGCAGGTAGTCCGGCAGCGTAAAGACCAGCCGGAACTGCTCTGCCGTCTTGAGGTGAAGATCCGAGAGTATGTCGAATGTCAGGTTCAATTTCTTGTGCATTGCGCGCGTGTATCGTTCGAGTTCAGGAGTCAGCACGACGATCTGCGCTCCCAATGCTTTGACCTCGGCATGAATCTGCTGTAGAGCTTCCAGCTCCATATTGCAGTAAGGTCACCAGTGACCTCGAAAGAAGCTGACGACCAGCGGCCCGCCTTGAAGGAGGTTGCTCGAGGCAACCTCCACGTGATCTTGATTGAATAAGGTAAAGCTTGGCGCGCGGTCTCCAACTTTCAGCACGCGAGTTTCAATGCCGGACGCCTTGAGCTGCGCCGTGGCGCGATGCATGGTTTCGATGGCCTCGCGCGGCGCGTTGTATGGCGGAGCGCCGGACTCAAATGCCTTTTTAAATTCGTCGAGTCGCTGTTGAAGAGTTGCCATTTCCTTCACCTCAAAAGCAGCTGTGGGCTACGAGCCGCGAGCTGCGAACTCAATTGAATCCTCGCTTCCTGCCAAATTCTGACTCGTCGCGATCGAATACTGGTTTCTCGGGGATCTTTACTGGCTTTTCTCCGGCGCTGAATATGCGCTCTTCGTTGCGGCCGATTTTCTTGTGGGCGTGCAGGCCTTCCAGAACGAACTCGGCCGCTGACACTTGGATTTCGGCGGCCTCTTTTGGGCCGACGTTCAGTTTGCCGAGTTTTTCCATCAGCCCCTGAATCTGGCGCAGACCCTCTAAAACTTCTTTGGCTCCGGCGTTGTCGCTTAGCTGAATTTCTCCGCCGAGATCGAACCACTGCACGACCTGATTCAGGTTGACGCCGTGGAGGTAGGTATCGAATGTCTTGGCTATGGCTGTGCGGATCAACTCGCGACTGACGTGGTCGGCGCCCTTCATCTCGCCTTCGTATTCGAGTTCGAGCTTGCCGGTGATCGCGGGCAGCGCCGCGTAGATATCGCTGATGCGAGGAACGACTAATTTTTCCTGATGCGTGAGAGCGCGTCGCTCGGCATTCGATATTACGTTTTCGATGGCGGAGATGGGAAGACGCTGGCTTACGCCGGAGCGCTTGTCGATCTTCTTGTCTTCGCGCGCCGCGAAAGCGATGCGCTCGATCACCTCCTGCACATATTTGGGAATGTGCAGCCGCGAGACAACATCCTCTTCAGTTTCGGGATGCAACCGATCGATCCACGCTTCCTGCGCGGTGATAGCGATCCCTTCATCGACAGTTGCCGGATAGTGGGTGCGAATCTCGGAGCCGATGCGATCTTTGAGCGGCGTGATGATTTTCCCGCGGGCGGTGTAGTCTTCCGGATTGGCGCTGAAGACGATGGCTACGTCGAGGGGCAGGCGGATTGGATAGCCCTTAATCTGCACGTCTCCCTCTTGCATGATGTTGAACAGTCCGACCTGAATTTTGCCGGCTAGATCGGGCAGTTCGTTGATGGCGAAAATTCCGCGATTGGCGCGGGGAAGCAATCCGTAATGTACCGTGAATTCGCTGGACAGTTCGTGGCCGCCGCGCGCGGCTTTGATGGGATCGATATCGCCGATCAGGTCAGCGATGGTGACGTCGGGAGTAGCTAATTTTTCAACGTAGCGATACTCGGGCGCGAGCCAGGCGATGGGCGTGGCGTCGCCCTCTTTGGCGACCAGTTCGCGGCATCGGCGGCAGATGGGAGCGTAGGGATTGTCGTGGATTTCGCAGCCGGCGACGTAGGGCATCTGCGGATCGAGGAGTGTGGTGAGGGCGCGCAGGATGCGGCTTTTGGCCTGTCCGCGCAAGCCGAGAAGGATGAAATTATGGCGCGAAAGAATGGCGTTGATGATCTGCGGCACCACGGTGTCGTCGTAGCCGACGATGCCGGGAAATATCGGGCCGCCCTCGCGGAGCCGGACCATTAAGTTCTCGCGCAGTTCGTCTTTTACGCGGCGCGCGCGGAGACGCGGTTCAGTGAAGGGACTTCGACGCAATTCGCCGAGAGTCCGGGAAAAACTCATGGTGGGAACCCCCAATGATGCCTTATGCGGATTATACCGCCGAGGAGCGGTGTCGGCTTTCAGGCTGCTTCTGACTGCATCGCTAAAACTTGGGAACCGCTCACCACGAAGGACACCAAGGTTCACGAAGGAGAGGCCAGAACTTACACGTGAAGGCCAAATCTCGCCATCATTTCGCGCCGCCCGAGCCTGCTGACGCGCAAGGCTCGGCTGTCTAAATCCTGGAGCAGCCATTTTCTTTTCAGCGTGAGTCTTAGAATAGCGGCGGCCAGCGCACCTCCTAGATGAGGGCGGCGTTCACTCCAATCGACACAGGCGTATGCAAAGCGGCGGCGCAGCATCCGAACTGCTTCGACATCAATGCCAAGCGCTTCGAATGCGTTCGTCCCGCTGGGAGTGAGCTTGCGCGCCGGGCTGGCGGTTGAATCACGTGACGGACTGGCATCGGCCACCACCCAGCCAAATGTCTGAAACCGGTCATGCAACGAAACTCCCAAAGTGCCTGCGATGTGATCGTAGCAAGTTCGCGCAGCGCGCAGCCCGCCAGGCGTACTCGGAACGAATGCCGCGCGAGGGCGGCCGGCGAGCACGCTCAGAGCTTCGAGCGCGGCAGCCACGTTGTCTCCTTCGAGGCTGTAGTAGCGATGTTTCCCCTGGGCAAGCACTTTGACTAAACGCTGCGACTGCAGCCGATGGAGGTGCACGCTGGCAGTTGACGCGGTGACGCCGGCGACTACAGCGAGCTCGGTGCTGGTTCGCGCACGGCCATCGAGCAGGCAGTAGAGCATGCGAGTACGGGCTGGTTCACCGATGGCGGCGGCGATGGCGGCGGCCGAATCATCCGCGGTATGCCCAGCGTTAAGACTCTCGACATTCATACTTTGATGATAGACGAAGTGTCGATGCTCCGCCGATGGCATATTTTTCTGGTGCCTCCAAGACCGAACTTAGCTGATCAGATGACACGCCGCGAAGCAGTTCAGGTCCTGGCGGGAACCGGCTTAGCGCTGCGCCTTGACGGCAGCGACTTGCTGAAAAAACGCGCAATCGATAAGAGGGCTCCAATGACAATCACGTGTTTCATTCGCTACCAGATCGATCCGTTCCAGAGAGACGAGTTCAAGAAATATGCGGAGAATTGGGGACGCATTATTCCGCGATGCGGCGGTCACTTGATTGGGTATTTCCTGCCTCACGAAGGCACGAATGACGTGGCGTGGGGCCTGATTGCGTTCCATAGTCTTGCCGCTTATGAGGTCTATCGGGCGCGCTTGCGGTCAGATCCGGAGGCGCGTGAGAATTTCGCCATGGCACAGAGCAAGCGCCTCATACTTCGCGAAGAGAGGAACTTCGTGGAAGTCGTCGATGGAACGCTTGGGCTGCCCTCGACGCTGGCGGGAGAGCCTTCATAACCTGGACCTGGGCTGTGCCTTGGTTAGTTCCAGCGCGCTCTGGCAGCGCGGCGCAAGCCCGGCAGTACGGCTTCCAGATAGCCAACAACTGCCTCCAGGCGCTTGGCTTCGGAGAGGGTCGAGAGCAGGCTCTGCTTGAAGTCGAGATCGAGGGGAAGCGATCCGGCTAGCAAAAAAGAAAGATTGCCGGCGTGTTCGTCGGGGCCGGAGGGTTCGGCTCCGGCGAGTTTCGCAATCTCGGCGTGCAGGCGTACGGCCTGGGTCACCATATCGGCGGGCGGCTTCTCGGGCTCGTCCTCAACCACTGAAATTTCGGCCTGCAAGAATGAGCGATCCTGATTGACTTCGATAACTTCGAAGCGCTCGACGCCACGAGTGATGATGTCCATGCGGCCATCGTCGTATTTTTTGGTGACGGACATGATCTCGGCGGTGCAGCCAATGTCGGCGACTCCGTCAGACGAGGCGCGCACCACGCCGAAGGGCTTTTTCTGCTCGATGCACTCGGCGATCATTTCTTTATAGCGCGGCTCGAAGATGTGCAAGGGCAGAGGGACGCCTGGGAGCAGGACCAGTTCCAGCGGGAAGATGGGCAAGAGAGTCACAATTGTCAGCGTCGTTTTCGATTTATTCCGTGGGTACCAATTCTTTGGAAATTTGGTGCGCACACTGTTCCGCAGTCTCCCTCAGCGGCTAAAGCCGGGGTTCCAACGGTTTTGTTATCGCAGCGGTAAACCGCTGCGCCACCCAAAAGCAAGTGCAAAGGCGTAAGCCGTTGCGCCAACCCAAAAGCCACGAATAACGAAATGAAATACTCAGGTCGAATTTTATCAGCCATTGACTCGGCGAGTCTCTACGCGATACAAGGGTCGCCATGGAAATGGATGGGAAAGTGGTGGTGGTCACGGGGGCTTCCATGGGAATTGGGGAAGCGATTGCCAAGGTTTTTGCGGATGCGGGAGCTCGCGTGGTGTTGCTGTCGCGGGATGCTGGCCGCGCTGAGGCTGCGCGTCAGCGGATCGGTCACACCGAGCGCACCCTGGCAATGGCTTGCGACGTTCGCAATCGCGAAGAGGTCGACCGGGCGCTGGCCCTGACGTTGCACAACTTCAATCGCGTGGATGTGTGGGTGAATAATGCGGGGGTGGGGATTCGCGATACCGTCGCCGACATGCAGGAATCGGCATGCCGCGAATTGTTTGAGACAAACTTCTTCGGAGTGATCCATTGCATACAGGCTGTGGCTCCGGCGATGCGCAAGGCGGGTGGCGGGGCCATCGTTAATATCTCCAGCGTTGCCGGGCATATTCCGGTGCCGTTTATGGCGATCTATTCGGCGAGCAAGTTTGCGGTGAATGCTATCGGCAAGGGTGCGCGAATTGAGTTGAAGCGGGACAATATTAACGTGCTAACGGTTTGTCCGGGATACGTTGCTACCGATTTTGGCGCGCACGTGGTGGCCAACCGGCAGGGGAATGTGCGTCCGGCATCGGTGCGCGGAATCACGGCGGAACGTGTTGCTGAAGCTGCGTATCGCGGGTATCGGGCGGGGAAGCGCGAGGTGATTGTGCCCTGGACGATGATCCCCGTTATCAAGCTATATCAGCTATGGCCGGGGCTGGTGGAGTGGGTGATGGCCAAGGCGGTTAAGAATCCGCAGTGATTGGAAAGATGGCAAAGCAAAACGCATAGGTCCTTCGACTGCGCGCTGCGGCGCTACGCTTGCGGCGCTTCGCTCAGGATGACAAAGTATAGAGCACCTCTCGTCGTCCCTTTTCGCTAGAATAGGAATATGAAACTCCGCTTTCGGTCGTCCTTTTGGTCCGCTGCGTCGCTTTGGCTTTCTGTCGTCGCATTGATGAGCGTGCTGTTGACTGCTGCGCCGATGGCGTGCGCGCAGGAGGGGCCGCTCGACAAGTCGGAGCCTAAGGGGACGACGGTCGCGGAAATTATCAAGCGTTTCTCATTGAAGGAGAAAGAGTTCAAGGAGGCGCGCGATCAGTACACCTATCGGCAGGACGTCAAGGTGATGACGCTCGATGGCGACACTCCGGACGGAGCTTATCAGCAGGTGTTCGACGTGACCTTCGACGACAAGGGGCGCCGGATTAAGAATGTCGTGTTTGCGCCGCAGCCGACTTTGCAGCGCATTCAGATGACCGAAGAAGATTTTGACGACATCGAGAATCGCCTGCCGTTTGTGCTGACTTCGGATGAGATTGGGGAGTACGACATCCTGTATGTCGGTCAGCAAAAGCAAGACGAGTTGAATACTTTTGTGTTTGATGTTGCGCCTAAGCAAATCCTCGGCAAGAAGCGGTATTTTCAGGGTCGCATCTGGGTGGATGACCATGATTTCCAAATCGTAGAAACCTACGGCAAGACGGTGCCCGACATCAAGAAGAAGAAGGGCCAGGAGAATCTGTTTCCTAAGTTCACCACCTGGCGCGAACAGATTGATGGGCAGTATTGGTTTCCGACTTACACGCGCGCCGAGGACACGCTGCAGTTTTCGCTGGGTGGCGTGAAGATACGCGAGATTATCAAATACACCAACTACAAGCGCTTCGGATCGAAATCGAGGATCACCTTTAACGGTCAGGAAGTGCAGAAGGCGGAGCCTAAGCCGGACGATCAGAAGCCGGCGGAGCCACCGAAGCCGCAATAGAGGCAGGTTTCAAGGTTTCATGGTTTCAATGTTTCATGGATAACTGCGTTTCCGCCTTCGAAAGACCATCGCGGCTGGCCGCCATGAAATCTCGACACTTCTTTCTTTTGGCCAACGGCATATCCGGTATTGCTCTTTTTATGGCGCTGGCAATGCCGGTGCGCGCTTTCGGGCAAGAGAGCGCTTCTTTTAATTCCCACGAAGTACATTCCGACGGCAGTATCACTTTCCGTTATCTCGATGCCACCGCAGGAAAAGTTCTGCTCCATCTCGAAGGAGCGCCCGAGCCGCTACCGCTGGAGAAGGATAGCGCCGGAGTGTGGAGCGTGGTCACGCCTCCGCTGGCGCCGGAGATTTATGGGTATTCGTTTAACGTTGATGGCCGTAAGCAGGGCGATCCGCATAATTCTGAAGTAACTCCCAACCTGGTCGCCGTCGGGAACATGGTTACCGTGCCGGGAGCGACTCCGCAGCCGTGGGAGGCGCACGATGTGCCGCATGGCTTGGTTCATCATCATTTCTATACGTCGAAAGTGGTGAGCGGGTTGCTCGATGGACAGAGCGAGTTCTACGTCTATACGCCTCCAGGCTACGATGCGAAAAAGGGCAAGCGGTATCCCGTGCTGTATCTGCTGCACGGCTGGAGCGACAAGGCCAACGGCTGGACGGCGGTGGGAAAGGCGAATTTTATTTTCGACAACTTAATTGCCGAAGGGAAAGTGAAACCGATGGTTGTCGTGATGCCGCTCGGTTATGGCGATATGAAGTTTGTGCAGCATGGGCATGGGGTTTGGGATGATAATGCCGCGATCTCGCGGAACATCGATCTTTTCAGCCAGGCGCTGCTTACTGAAGTGTTGCCGCAGGTGGAATCGGAGTATCACGTTTACAAGAAAAGGGACGATCGGGCGATTGCTGGACTTTCGATGGGCGGATTGGAAAGTCTGACGGTGGGGCTGTCCCATCCGGAACTGTTTGCGTGGGTTGGAGGATTCAGCTCCGCGATGATCAACCATGACGAGGAGCGGCTCGCGATGCTAGATGGAAAGAGGGCGAACCTTCGTCTGCTCTGGATTGCTTGCGGAACGGAGGAGCAACTGCTCGCACCGAACCGCAAGTTTGTGGCGTGGCTCAAATCGAAGGATGTTGCGGTGACGGCGGTGGAGACTCCGGGCAGGCATACGTGGATGGTGTGGCGGGATGATTTGGCGCGCTTTGCACCGCTGATATTTTAGAGCAGGTTTCAAGGTTTCAGAGTTTCAAGGTTTCAAGGCATGGGCGTTTGAGATTACGCTGTTTTCTTACTCAAAGAGTTGAGCAATCGATCTAGCAAACCTAGCACCTGATAGGACTCGATCTCCAGAGCTTCGTAGGTTTCCTTAACCAGAAAACCCAAATCCGAGGCAATCGCCAATTGTGTTTCGGCTTCCAGTAAGGAGCCTCGCGCTTGGCCGAGGAAATGGCGGAACTCTCCGGGAGTTAGTCTTCCTTGCCCTTCCGCTATGTTCGACGCGACTGAGACTGTGGCTCGTCTGATTTGGGAGGTTAGGCCGTAGGTTTCGGATCGCGGGAAGTCGGCGGTTGCGGTGTAAGTGTGGACCGCGAGTTTCTTGGCCTTTTGCCACACGAGTAGCTCGCGATAAGAGCGTGCCATAGATTCGCTTCCAGGGCCAGGTTTCAAGGTTTCAAGGTTTCAAGGTTTCAGGGTTTCAAGGTTTCAGGGTTTCAGGGTTTCAGGATTTCAAGGTTTCACGGCGCAGTAAGAGCCAGGTTTCAAGGTTCAATTGCTTTTGGCAATCGAGAGGTCGAGAGCTTCCAACTCATCTCTGGATAGCTCTACATCCTGCTTGGTACGGACTTTCCGTCCATCCGCCAATGAAAAGTACGTATAGATATTCGGTGTCTCACCATTAGAATACTTTGTCACCTTGTACAGGTTGTTGGTCACAATATCTCCGCGCTCTCCAGGCTCGTGAAGCGTCCACCTCACATCCTTGCCCCTCAGTGCTTCGACAGTCACCGTGGCGTCTGGAGGCCCCTCAACGCTGTCTTTCCGGTCCATGAAGAACGATTCTCGAAGCACCAACGCCTCACGACGAGTGCCGCGATCCGTCCAGAAATCAACCACGGAAAATCGTTTGTTCCTCGTGATGAAGTGCAGCTCACGGCCTTGCTCTTTAATCTCCAAAGTGGACAAAGCGGAATTGCGGTCTGAAGGCAGGCTGATTCCGATAGTACCTTCAAGGATCAAGAATTCCGCAATAAGGACGGCGAAAACAATACCCGCGATGACGAAGACACGTTTGGTGGCCAAGTGTTCCTTTGAAACCTTGAAACCTGCTTCAGTAGAAGAGATACTTTCGCCACTTATCGTCGGAGTGGCCCATCAGGCGCATGATGTGGCGGCTGGTGTGGAGATTGAAGGAGCGGGGTTCGCGCGACGGGCGCATGTTGGCTTCGTGGGGAAGTTGATTGCCCTTGCGGCGGTTGCACGGATGGCAGCAGGCTACGAGATTCTCCCAGGTGGAGAGGCCACCGCGGGAGCGGGGGATTACGTGGTCGAGCGTGAGTTCGCCGGAGGGCAGCGTGGTGCTGCAATACTGGCAGGTGTTGCGATCGCGCAGCAGAATGTTCTTGCGCGACAGGGCGCGTGACTGGTGCGGGATGCGGCGATATTCGAGCAGGCGGATTACGGAGGGGACGCGCATGGCTACGCGAGCGGCGTGGAGGAAATGTCCGTTTTCCTCTTCGGTCATGGCGACGCCCTTGAGCACGAGAACGATGGCGCGGCGGGCGGCGCAGACATTGATTGGCTCGTAGGAGGCGTTCAGTACCAGCACCGGCTGATGCAGGGCGTGGCCGTCGTTATCATGATGCAGGCCGGAGGCGAGGATCGCCGCCGGAAGGTGGGAGCGCATGCCGCCAGCGAAATTGTGTATGCGCAACGACATAAAGTCAGTTGTCAGTTGTCAGTTCCCAGTTCCCAGTAACAACGGCCGCTGAAGACTGAGAATCGGTAACTGAGAACTCGTTTCCTGCAAACTTCCCTGCAAACTCGATGACGTTCGAAAGCTTCAGTGTGCGCGCCACGGTTGCCACCCATACTCGCGCCGCTCCGGCACGGATAAGGACTCGTGCACATTCCGACGCGGTCGTTCCCGTGGTATAGACATCATCCACCAATAAGATGTCGCGATTCAATATTCGCGTTGGATCATTAACACTAAAGGCACCCCGGAGGTTCTCGCGCCGTTCGTGGTTGGTCAGGCCAATCTGGCTTCCGGTATCGCGGCGGCGCAGCAGGATGCCAGCGCAAAGCTCGAACCTCTTCGGACGTGCGAGTTGCTGCAGCGCTTTGCGCGCGATCATTTCCGCCTGGTTGAAGCCGCGCTCGGCCTTCTTATTCTTATGCAGAGGAACGGGAACCACGGCGATCGTGCCGACGGGCATCGCCTTTTCCAGGCTGGCAATCGTGCCTGCCAAGACGTTTCCCAGAACCTTGGCGGCGGGACGAACCTGATGAAACTTGAGCAGATGAATCAGGTCACGCAGTCCGGCTTCGTAACTGCCATAGGCGACGGCGCGTTCAAAAGGAGGATCGACGCGCTGGCAAAGCAGGCAGCGCGGATCGACATCCTCGCCCTCCACACGCGTCAGAGAGGCGGGGAGCCGCGAAGCTTGTCCGCAGACGGGGCAATACGATCCCTGCAACGGGCGGAGCGCTGCCACGCAGGATCCACAAACGGGAAGACGGGAAACTCGAAGAAGAGGGGAACCACAGATGCAGCAATCGGCGGGGAAAAAAGTGAAAAATAAACTCGCAGCCGCGCGCTCAGCAAAGCCAGCCAACCGATGGCCCGCCGAGGCCAGTTGGTTCGCCGCTTGGCCCTGGGCAGCCCGTATTCGAAACCCAGTACTGCTACTGCTGAAGACGGCCTCCCGCAACCGGCGAGCATTTTAAGCTTCACCGGTCGATACCTGGCAAGTATAGCCGCGGTGCACATTTCTATGCAATGCGGCTATGCAATGCGACGATCGGACTTGGAATCGCGCGATTCAGCCTGCGGAGTCCTCGGTCCGGGTTCGACCCGCTCAAGCGTTGGAACCGTGCGCCACGCATACGCCCGGTGATAGCAGCGCTCACAACGAACCGTCTGCAAGAAAAACAACGGAAGCACACGTCTTTCGAAAAATCCTCTGGGCCTGGAACTGAAAGCTTCTTGTATGCCACATCCCCGGCAACGGAATTCCTCGAAAAACCGGCTCCAAGAGGACCCCACATCACTAGCCACAGATTACCTCCTGGATTTGGACTATTGTAACCCTGTTTGAGTTGCAACGTTGCAGGCATGAATTCCTGGTGTCGGGGAGTGCGAATGCGCGGGAAAAGAGGTTGCACTCCACGCGCAATCGTTTTTTGGGACGAGTTGCGGCTCACACTTGTAAAGCGGCCTTCCAACATGATAAGGTGCGCCGTCGCTGCTACTGATAATCTTTAACGAAATTTTCGAGGATCATGAGGCCCCTATGAGCGCTCCTGCGGGCGACGCCCTTGGAACAATTCGCAAACATCGCCCCTATGTTCCAGAAACAATGCAAATGAAGGAACTGACCCTTCGCGCCATGTTTCTGGGGCTCATTCTTACGGTGGTGCTGGGCGCGGCCAATGCTTATCTCGGATTGCGCGCGGGCATCACGATTGCCGCGACTTATCCGGCGGCGGTCATTTCGATGGCCGTGTTGCGGGCATGGAAGGGATCGTTGCTCGAGGAAAATATTGCTCGTACTGCGGGCTCGATCGGCGAGAGCGTTGCGGCGGGT
>JBEKXO010000106.1:0-14984 GCA_049511995.1 Terriglobales bacterium | reverse complement strand
AACCAGACCGAGAGCAAATGCATTCACCAGCGGGTTGCCGGAGTAGCAAGACTCGAACTTCACCTCGCCGCCAAGGTTGGGTACTCCGAAGCAGTTGCCGTAAGAAGCGACGCCAGAGACGACGCCCTCCATCACGGAATGATTCTTGTGAATCTCAGCTTGGCAAGGTTGGGCTTCTGTGGTGGCGGGGCTCTGCCCCGCTCGGACGGGGCGAAGCCCCGTCGCCAAAAGAGTACTGATCGGCCCAAAGCGCAACGAATCCATAATCGCCACCGGCCGCGCACCCATGGTGAAAATGTCACGCAGAATTCCGCCGACGCCGGTGGCCGCCCCCTGAAATGGCTCGATAAACGACGGATGATTATGCGATTCGATTTTGAAGGCGCAGGCCCAGCCGTCGCCAATATCGACGATGCCGGCATTTTCGCCCGGCCCCTGCAGCACCCGCTTGCTGCGCGTCGGCAGGCGCTTCAGGTGAACGCGCGATGATTTGTAGGAGCAATGCTCGCTCCACATCACGCTGAAAATGCCGAGTTCGGTGCGCGTGGGCTCGCGCCCGCCGAGCAGTTCTTTGATTTTTTCGAACTCTTCCGGAGTGAGGCCGTGTTCCCGGATCATCTCCGGTGTAACGGCACTAATTGCGGAGGTGGTCATCGGGAATCTTTATTGTCGCATCTCCGCAGATTTTTCGCATAGGGATTTTGTGTGGAGCGGACACTCTTGTCCGCTGCCGTTGAGGTTGCTGATGCTTCTGTCTCTGACTTTCGATCGCCAACATTAGCGTTCCAATCAACTGCAAAACCAAGATCAACGGCAGCGGGCGAGGGCACTCGCTCTACACCGCACCCCGTCTATACTGTCGCAGATGAAGTCTGTCATCGTCGGCACCGCCGGACATATCGACCATGGCAAAACGGCGCTGGTCAAAGCGCTGACCGGAATCGACGCCGATCGCCTCGAAGAAGAAAAGCGGCGCGGCATCACCATCGACATCGGATTTGCTCATCTCGAAATTCCGGCGCCCGATGGCGGTAAGCTGCGTCTCGGCTTCGTCGATGTGCCGGGTCACGAGCGCTTCATCCGCAACATGCTGGCTGGCGTCGGCGGGATCGATTTGGTGCTGTTCGTGATTGCGGCCGATGAAGGGATCAAACCGCAAACTCGCGAACACTTCGATATCTGCCGGTTGCTCGGCATCCGCCGCGGCATCACTGTGCTTACAAAGTCCGACACGGTCGATGCCGAGATGCTCGAGGTCGTGCGGCTGGAAGTAGAAGATTTTTTGCGCGGATCATTTCTTGACGCAGCAAAATCGCCAATCGTCGCGGTGAGCTCGCTGACGGGCGCCGGTCTCGACGAACTGAAATCCACGCTCGCTCAGGTCGCATCGGATGTTGCGGCGAAAAATTCTGCCGCGCTCGCTCGCCTCCCCATCGACCGCGTGTTTACGATGAAGGGCTTCGGCACGGTCGTTACCGGCACGCTGGTTTCCGGAACGATTCGCAGAGAAGAAGAGCTTGAAGTTTTTCCCACGGGAAAACGCGCGCGGATTCGCGGCGTGCAGGTTCACAGCTCGCCGGCGGAAACCGCGGTCGCTGGGCAGCGCACCGCGCTGAACATCGCGGGAGTACCGACCGAGGATCTAGTGCGCGGCATGACGCTCGCGACTGCGGGCACGTTTCGCCCTACGTCGCGAGCCGACGCGTTGCTTTCACTTCTCTCCTCTGCGAAGCCGCTGAAAGACGGCGCCCGAGTGCACTTTCACGCCTACACATCGGAAACGATCGCCGAGGTGCGACTCTATGGAGCGAAGCAGCTCGAGCCCGGAGATGAGACCTACGCTCAACTACGATTCGCTGAACCCATGCTGCTTCTTCCCGGAGACCGCTTCATCGCTCGGCAGTTTTCGCCGGTGGTGACGATCGGCGGAGGCGTTGTGCTTGATGCTTCACCGGTGGCCCGCAAGCAACGCGCTGAGGACGCCATCGCATTTCTTAAAACGATGCAGCTTGGATCTGCGGAGCAAGCGCTCGCGGCGCGCGTCGGCAGGTGTGGCGCAGCGGGCCTGCGCCTGGACGATGTCCCGGGAGAAATGAATATTCGCGGCTCGGACGCGGAGAAGCTGGCCGCACAAGCCGGACTGGTTTGGTGCGATCGAGTCCTGGTTTCCCCGACCTCATTTGCGGCAACGAAAACGTCTGTGCTTCAGGCCCTCACGAAATTCCATGGCGTAAATCCGCTGGTGGCCGGGATGAACAAAGAGGAACTGCGCGACCAGCTCGACCTTGCCCCCGAGGTGTTCTACGGCGTGCTGCGAAACTTAGGGGAAGAAAAGAAACTCGGCATCTTGGGCGAACTTGTCCACCTCTCTGGCCGCGGCGTGGTCATGAAGGATGAAGAGGCCGATTCAAAGAAAATCATCGAGCAGGCATTCGCGTCCGCAGGTTTGAAAGTTCCGTCTCTCAAAGACGTGTTGGCCGGCCTGAAGGTGGATAAAATACGCGCACAAAAGATTGTCACCCTGCTATTGCGGGATAAAGTTCTGATCAAGATCTCGGAGGAACTCGTCTTCCATCAGAGCGCCCTCATAGATCTTCGCCGCAAAATCGCCGCGCTCAAAGCTACCGCGCCGAAGATCGACGTCGCTCGCTTCAAGGATATGACCGGGGTCAGCCGCAAGTACGCAATACCGCTGCTTGAATATCTGGATCGCGAGCGCGTCACGCGCCGCGTCGGCGACGAGCGGGTGATTCTGTAGCTGCTGCTTGAGCTAGATCTTTTCCTCCGGGAACTCCACTTCCAACGCCAGCGGCCCAGTTACGCGATTGGTCAGGTTCGCCAATCCAATGAGCATGTGCAGGTCGACGATCTGTTCATCGGACAAATGTTGCTTGAGCGCGGTGAAGTCGGCGTCGCTCGCGGCCTCGGGCGTGCGTGTGAGCTTTTCGGCGTACTGAAGCCCGACTTGCTCAGGCCCGGAAAAGCTCGAGTAGTTTCCTTCCTTCAAAGCCTTCATCTGGTCTGGAGTAATTCCGACGCGCTTCGCCCCCTGGATATGATGCTGCGAGCAATAATGACATCCGTTGATCAAGGAGACGCGCAGATAAACCGCTTCGTAAAGCTTGCGATCAAGCGAACGGCCCACGCTGGCGTAGAACGGGAGAAAGTTAGCGAGCATGGCGGGGCGATGCGCCAGCGCTTTCTGGATGTTCCCGGGCTTGCCTTTGAATTTGCTGTCGTAAATTTCCCTGACTTCCGGGCTGGCTTGTGCAGGTTCAATCAGACTAATCCTGGCCATCGGTCCTCCTCTGAACTGCGCCCCTTATAATAAAACGCTGAACATTTTCATGCTTTCCCAATGCTAACCATTCGCGCAGCCACTATCGCCGACGTCGCCCTGATCCGGCAATTGATCTGGGAACTTGCAGACTTTGAGAAAGAGCCGCACGCTGTCAGGACGACTGAGGCCGACATTGCACGCGACGGCTTCGGCGCGGACCCGCAGTTTCGCGCTCTGATCGCCGAGTGGGACCGGCAACCCGCAGGTTTGGCGTTATTCTTCAGGTATTACTCGACGTGGCGCGGCGCGGGCTTGTATCTGGAGGACCTGTTTATCCGACCCGATTTTCGCGGACACGGAATCGGTACGGCGCTTTTTGCGCGGGTCGCGCGCGTGGCGCAACAAGAAAATCGCAAGTTCATCAAGTGGGCCGTATTGGACTGGAATCAACGCGCAATCGACATGTACACCGCGCTTGGCGGCGAGTTTCTTGACGGATGGCGAGAGGTTCTTCTAACGGAAGATAGCCTGCGAAAGTTGGCGGAGAAGGATTCGTAAGAAAGGATTCGTAGGAAAAGATTCGTGAGGAAAGATTCTTGAAACAAGTCCGCATCATCGGCGCAGGGCTGGCGGGATCGGAAGCGGCGTGGCAGTGTGCGCGGCACGGCGTGACCGTTGAATTGCTTGAGATGCGGCCATTGCGCACGACTCCTGCCCACCAAACCGATGATTTCGCGGAATTAGTCTGCTCGAATTCTCTGAAATCCGAGAGCGAAAATACGGCGCCCTGGCTACTGAAGGAAGAGATGCGGCGAGCCGGCTCTCTGCTGCTAAGAATCGCGCGCGAGGCGGCTGTACCCGCCGGCCACGCTCTGGCCGTCGACCGCGCTGAGTTTTCACGAAAAGTGACGGAGGCGATTTCGCGCGAGCCGCTGATTACGATTCGGCGGGAAGAGGTCACGGCAGTTGACGAAGGCCAGTTCACAATGATCGCGACCGGCCCGCTAACGTCCGACGCACTGTCGCGGGAGATTATTCGGTTGAGTACTGCTACCGGCCTCTCGCGGGCGGAGGCGCCCGCTCCACACGACAACCTTTATTTTTACGATTCGATCAGCCCTATCGTTGAGGCTGATTCCATTGATATGAGCAAGGTCTATCTGGCGGCTCGCTACGATAAAGGATCGGCGGACTACATCAACTGTCCGATGACGAAGGAGGAGTACGACCGGTTCTACGATGCGCTGCTCGCGGCGCAATCGGTGGAGCAGAAAGATTGGGAAAATTTGAATTACTTCGAAAGTTGCCTTCCCATCGAAGAAATTGCACGGCGCGGACGCGATACGCTTCGGTTTGGACCCATGAAGCCGGTCGGCCTTCTCGATCCACGTACTGGCAAGAGGCCGTACGCTGTTGTGCAATTGCGGCAGGAGAATCTCCGCGCCGATTCCTACAACCTGGTCGGCTTCCAGAATCATCTGAAATTCGGCGAACAGGCCCACGTGCTGAGCCTGATTCCTGGCCTCGCGAGCGCGCGGTTCCTGCGCTACGGACAGATTCATCGCAATACCTATATCAACTCGCCGGCGCTGCTGAATTCGAGGCTGCAGATGAAATCCCATCCGAATGTTCTCTTCGCTGGACAAATTTGTGGAGTGGAAGGCTACGTCGAATCGATTGCCACCGGCCTGATGGCGGGAATGAATGCGGCCGCGCTCGCCACAGGCGGGGAGCCTGCGCCTCCGCCGCGAGCTAGCGCGTTTGGCTCCCTCGTCCACTACATCACGCGCGCCGAAAGCAAGAACTTTCAGCCGGCGAATATCACATTTGACCTCTTGCCAGCGCTCGACCGCAAGATTCGCGATCGCAAAGAGCGCCATCGACTCCAGTGTGAACTTGCGCTGCGCGAGTTTGACGGATGGCTCGGGAGGAGCGCACTAGAACCGGTCTCCATCGCGCCCTAAATCTCCGCTACCTTAGCAAGCAGCAATCGCCACAGCAACTTTCGTCTCACGGCTGGAACCAATCCCCTCGTTTTCTCGTATCTCTGAACAGGCCGCTCCGCTTTCATTTCGCGGCGTGCGCCGTCGAACCGTTGAGATGTCATTTCGCGACCTCATCGAAGATGTGTTCCGAACCCTCTGGGCCCACCGTGTCCGCACTCTGCTCACGATGTTCGGCATTGCCTGGGGAGTAGTCTCGATTGTCTTGATGGTTGCAGCGGGCGAGGGCCTTCGCGTCGGCCAGGCCAAGCAGGCCGAAACTCTAGGCCGCGACTTGATGATCGTCTTCCATGGCCGCACCAGCCTGCAAGCGGGCGGAACCCGCGCCGGACGCCTCGTGCATTGGGTCGATTCCGATATCTCTCATCTTCAGGAGGAGGCGCCCGATTGCCAGTACGCGATCCCAGAGCTTGAGCAGAATTCGGTGCGCTCGCACACTGCCTTCAACGCAGCCGCATTCACGGTGACCGGCTCGACCCCAGAGTTTGCCGAAATTCGCAGCCTTGGCGTTAGCGAAGGACGGTTCTACGACCAGGATGACATCAGCGAGGCTCGCCGCGTTGCTTTTCTCGGCTCCGATGCGAAGAAGCAGTTATTCGGAAGCCGTCCGGCGGTCGGGCAATTCGTCTACCTCAACGACATGCCTTTTACCGTGGTCGGCGTGATGTCGTCGAAGAAACAAGACTCGAGTTACGACGGCTGGGACATCAACAAAATTTTTGTCCCTTTTTCCGCCATGCGCCGCGACTTCCCCGACAAGCCGCCTGGCACACCTTACACCTTCGATCAACTGCTGGTTGTCCCGCGCTCCGTCGAGAATCACGAAGCGTGCAAAGGAGAAGTGCGGCGTGTTTTGGCTCGACTGCACGGCTACGATCCTCACGACAAAGAAGCCTGCCCTATCTGGGACACGATTCAGGAAGCGCAAGCCTTCCGCACCATGACCGATGGCATGAAATATTTTCTCGGCGCCGTCGGCATCGTGACGTTGTTCCTCGGCGGACTCGGCGTCATGAATGTCATGCTGGTCGCGGTTCGCGAGCGCACCCGCGAGATCGGAGTTCGCAAAGCCATCGGCGCTCCCGCCAACAGCATCCTCCGACAATTCTTCCTGGAAGCAT
Organism: Terriglobales bacterium; assembly: GCA_049511995.1. GTDB lineage: Bacteria > Acidobacteriota > Terriglobia > Terriglobales > Acidobacteriaceae > Acidiflorens. The sequence goes on along the minus strand of JBEKXO010000106.1, from coordinate 8,580 downwards.
TGATCGTAGCGCTCGTCAGTGGCGGCACGGGGCTGGTCATTGCCTTCGGCCTATGCGCGTTGGTTGACATGCTGCCGATGCCCGATTTCTTCGCTGGCCTGCTGCCGACATGGCAGACGGGCACTTTGGCGCTCGCCGTTCTCGGAACCATCGCGATCTTATCCGCGCTATATCCCGCTCGCCGCGCGGCTGCCATCGATCCCATCGAAGCCCTGCGCCACGAGGCCGGTGGCTAGGATGATTTTCCAAATCCTCAGCGAAGCCTGGATCGCGTTGCGCCGCAATCCCACGCGCAGCGCTCTCACCATGCTCGGCATCGTGTGGGGAATCGCCACCGTCACTTTGCTGATTGCTTATGGCGGCAGCTTCCGCGAAATCCTGGTGAGCGGATTCAACGCCTTCGGCAAAGGCGCGGTCATCTGCTGGCCGCAACAAACCAGCGAACAACCTGGTGGCCAGCGCGCCGGCAAGAAAGTCATGCTCGAGCAAGCTGATATCGACATGATCAAAGAGACGGCGAACTATGTGCGCCACGCCTGTCTCGAAACCGTTCGCCGCCCCGGCATTGCTTACGGCGACCGCATGGTCGGCACCGCGCCCGTCCGCGGTGTTTGTCCTGAGTACGGCGACATGCGCAACGAACAACCCTCCGAAGGCCGCTGGATCAACTCACTCGATGAACTCGAGCGTCGCCGCGTCGTCTTTATCGGAGCCCGCGTGCGCGAGCAATTATTCGGCGGACGCCCTGCCGTTGGCGAAACCGTCACCATCGGCGGAGTGCGTTTTACCGTGATCGGCACCATGGATCGCAAGATACAGCTGAGCAATTATTTTTCCAGCGACGACGAGTCGACGTGGATCCCCTACTCCGCGGCCAACGATCTTTGGAACGCGAAATACGGCGATGTGCTGGTCTTCGAGCCGATCGCGCCCCAGTTCGAGGCGCGCGCCGAGGCGCAGGTTCTCGCCGCCATCGCCACGCGTCAGCAATTCTCGCCCAATGACAAAAAAGCCATTCAGATGTTCGGCCGCGAAGAATTTCGTCCCGTGATCAACGGCATTACCATCGGCCTGCAAGTGCTGCTGATATTTATCGGAATCCTGACGCTCGGAATCGGCGGCGTCGGTGTGATGAACATCATGCTCGTCTCGGTCGATGAGCGCATTAAGGAAATCGGCTTGCGGCGCGCACTCGGAGCGCGTAAGTGGCACATCAAGGCGCAATTTGTCGCCGAGACGCTCCTTATCATGCTGCTCGGCGGCGCGTTCGGCATCGTCGTTTCGTATGTCGTGGCGGCCGGAGTTGGCACGCTACCGTTAATGGGTCCATTGTTCGAGGACAACTCTGGGAAAGCCGATATCCACCTCAGAATTTCATTTTTCATCATCATGATTTCAACCGCGGTGTTGCTGGTGGTTGGCGTGCTCAGCGCGCTGATTCCGGCGTCAAGAGCGGCGAATCTCGATCCGGTCGAGGCGCTGCGCTACGAATAGCTTGGAACGAATAATCGACCCACGTTTCGCCATTGACGAGCTAACTCCGTCCACGATACCTTGGCGGCGTTAGTGTTGAGGTGATCCGTTGCCGGTTTCCGCCGTTGATTGCGTTCAGCCCGCTCTGCAGCACACACGCGAACAACTCTTTACTCGTTTTCAGTTCGGGCAGTGGTCTCGGCTGGCGCTGGTAGGAATTCTAGCGGCCGAGCTTCATGTCGGCGGGTGCAATACCGGAAACCTCAACGGTCGTTGGCCTCGCATTCCACAGAAAAATCCGAGTGATTTGCTGCCGACCGCAAGTCTGCCGTTTAACTGGCCGCCCGCCAATCCCGCGCAAATCTCAGAACACCTCAGCCAGTTCATCGGGTTGATCTTGCTCGGCCTCGCCGTCGCGATGGTCCTCGGGTTCGTCTTCATGTACATCAACAGCGTGTTCCGTTTTATTCTCTTCGACTCGGTTCTGCACAAACACTGTTCGATCAGCCGGGGATGGAACAAATGGCATCGCGCCGGCGGCCGATTCTTTCTATGGCAACTGGTGTTCCAATTTGCCTTCTGGCTGTTTCTGCTTTTCTTGATTGCCGTGCCGCTCGCCGTGGTGTTCGCCGCTGGATGGGTGACCAATCCGCGCGAGCACATTGGCCCGCTGGCCCTCATAGTGATTATGTTCCTGGGGGCGTTCGCGATATTCATATTGCTGGCCGCTGCCGTTCAAGTGCTGGCTAAGGATTTTCTGGTGCCGTTGATGGCTCTCGATAATCTCGATTTCGCCGACGGCTGGCACCGTTTGCTGGCAGTGATCGAACCAGAAAAAGGACGCTTCGCCATTTACCTGCTGCTCAAACTCGTGTTGTCCATTGCGGCCGCCATTCTCTTCGGCCTTATTGCAATCGTCCCGGTGTTGTTTGTTGCGGTGCCGGGCGTAGTTGCAGTGATAGCGGGCAAATCGGCTGGGATGGGATGGAACGTGACAACCGTGAGTCTCGCAATCATCCTGGGAACCATGCTCGCGCTTCTGCTTGTCTATCTGATTGCATTGGTTTGCGTGCCGGCGACCGTCTTTTTTCCTGCCTACGCGCTGCATTTTTTCGCTTCGCGATATCCGAACCTCAACGCGCTGCTGAATCCCGCTCCCACGCCTCCAGCGCCCGAACTGCCTCCGGTGCCCCAATCTCCGCCGCCATTTGAAGCGCCGCCGCTGCCGCCATCGGCCGAGCCCATCGGCTAGTAAGAATATTTGCCATGTTAACGATGATTGTCATCCTAGGCGTACCGGGGTCCCCAGCGAGCCCGCTTTTAACGCGTTGGGGTGGGGAGCGAGGGACCTGCTGTCTCACATCGTGATATCAAAGCAAATTGTCGCGGCGCTTAGGATGGAGCTACTTCTGCGCCGCGCTCGGCTTGTGTCCCCAGGTAAAGCGCCGCCCAATGATGCACTTCACAATCAGATGATCGGAGTGGTTTGTCACATCGACGCCCGCGCCGAAGTTGATCTCCCAGTCTGGCGAAACATTGAGGTCAATTACAGGAAAGATCTGCTGCGACTGCTGCGAAATAGTATCGAAGTCTGAAACCGGCCCGAGCGCGCCGTAGTACTCAAAGCCGCCGGTAATCTTGCCGGTGAAGTCATAACTGACCTTCACATTCGGAGAAAATTCCCATCCCTTGCCGGTGTTGAGGCCATGCAGCGACCGGTCAAACGCCGGATTGAAAGCGAAATACCAGCGTCCGAGCTGCTTGTCGATGATGGGGCGAAGCTCGTAATCCCAGCTATCCTCCGCAAACTTTCGCCGTTGATAACCAATTTCCTGCGAGAGGCTCAAGCCCACCGGCAAACGCCACGACTCCGGAGCGGTAAAGCGCGGCCGAATATGATCGCCCACCCAATCCCAACCATCGCCATTCTGAATGCTGGTGAAAACGTAGAAGCCGGTCTCGAACCAACTGGTAATTCCCTGCGTGATCTCGAGCGTCTCGTGCTCGGCGTGATTCGTAGGTGCGACGCCGTTGATGTATTGTTTCGAGCCGTCAACGGTGAAGTTGGAGTGAATCTCGACCATCGTGGAACCCTTCGGGACGAGTTCGGCGGAGTAGACCTGAATTTCGTAGTTGTCCTGGGCACGGGCGGAGGAAATAAGCGCTAGCAGGTTGAGGACGAGAAAAATAGTTCCGGGCACCACTCGAAAAAAATGTCTTTCCATCATCCCTCAACCTTGCCGAAAAAACTTGTTAGCTTTGTCATCCCGACTGCTAGCTCTGCCATCCCGACTATAAGGTTTGCCGTCCCGACTATTTAGGTTTGTCATCCCGAGCGAAGCGAGGGATCTGCAGTTTGTCGGAAATTATTCATCAGACCGAAAGAAACAGGCGCACCCGCATGAATATCTGATTCTAGTGGCCCGCAACCAGTTGCGGGAATTTGCTCCAGCGTCTGGTGACATTCACTGCAGAACATTCACAAACTGCCGCGGCAGCCGTGGAACTCCCTGTGGAGCGCGGGTGTCCAATCATTCAGAACACGCGCGTGCCGACTCCAGTTTCCGATTCTGTCACAACGAAAGGAAATTCGAATGGCGTTCTCCACGGCAGGCGGTGGTCCGTTTTTTACAGGCCCCAAGATGAATGTCACTCCGTTGATCGACGTTCTCCTGGTGCTCCTTATCGTTTTCATGCTGGTGGTGATCGAACAGAAGCCAGTCGGTTTACAAACAGAGATTCCGCAACAGCCTAATTCAAATGATCGGAGGATTCCGCCGCCCCAAGCGACAATCGTAATTCGAGTGCATCATACGAAGCCGGGAGGGAAGCATCCTGATGCAAAAGATTCGCAGGGCGAACTCTCGCGAACGGAGCATCCGCAAGTGATGGTCAACGAAGAAGCGGTCGACTGGGATCATCTGCGCGACCGCCTGCGCGACATCTTCGCCATCCGCGTAGAGCGCATAGCCTACGTCGAAGCGGATGACGACATCGATTTTCAGGACGTGGCGGATGTGATCGCCATTGCCCGAATCGCAGGCGTCGATCGCGTGGGGCTGCTGACTGAGGACGGAAAGCATTTGCCAGTCTCCTAAAGTCCAACTATCACACGATATATTCCGATGCCCAGTGGGATGAGCCACCCAAACATGAAAAGATGGAAGAGAAGAAAGAACGCGTAGCTAATGGTTATTGCCACACTTCGGTTGCGTTTGCCTAGGCCCCAGAAAAAAGATGACGGTCCTAGAATCTGCCAAGCGAGGGCTACCAATAACCACAACGCTCCTATCATAACCAAATGTCTTCCAGTGGCCGTGCTCTCCACCACACCGACACCAAGAATGATGAGCGGCGCTAGATGGGTCAGGGTTGCAATCCAATAACGCCGCTTAGCGGTCCATGTGAACCCAATTGGTGAGGAGCCGGCCTCTACGTTGTCACCGGCCCGCGACCGCGAAAGGATTGAAATTGTCTGGCGTGTGCCCAGGAGAGTAATGTCGTGAGCGAAAAGGTAACGTGAAGCGCTGCTCTCGGGCTCACGCAATATCCCGAGCAGCAAATGTTCCGAACCAGTCCCCGGGGAGTCAAGCCGGAGAGCTTCCTCTGCGGCGTAGGCAAGGATCCTCTTGCTCTGATTCGAAAGCGGCACCTCGCTCTTCACCTTCGCGTCCAAATGAGCAGTTGCAGTTAGATCAGAACGAAAAGCGCCCTCAAGATCTTTCAGCTTTAAGAGTTCGTTAAGCTCCAGGTCGCAGAAACACATTGTTCCGAGCAGCAAGTGCTCAGATTCAATCCATGACGAACCTAAGTTACTAGCTTCTTCCCTAGCAAGGGAGATGGCCTGTTTTGCGCTTTCGTTGTATCGAGAAAACATTTTGTCACTATCGAAATCCGCAGCGTCCCCTCAGTGATCAATCTTTGATCGGCGCATTCCCAGCCGGATCTCCGCTCTCAAGCCCGGTTCTTAATCCAAATCGGCGAGCCTACAAACCCAAACGTCTCCCGAATCTGATTCTCCAGAAACCGCTGATAAGAAAAATGCAGCTTCACCGGACGATCGGTGAAGAGCACGAACGTCGGCGGAGCCACTCCCGCTTGCGTCATGTATTTGATCTTCACCCGCTTGCTCACCGGAACCGACGCGCGATCAAAGTCAATCGTCCGTAGAAAGCGATTCATCTCTCCGGTCGTCACCCGCTTGCGCCGCTCGGCCGCGACCTTTTCGATCATTGGAAGAATCTTTTCTGTCCCCTTGCCGGTGTGCGCGGAAAGAAACAGCACTGGAGCATAACTTAGAAATTTCAACCCATAGCGCAGCCGCTCTTCATAAAGAGCGCGATCCTGCGGGCGCTTCGCATCCTGTATGCGCGCCGTCCGAGACTGGCTAATGGCGCGCTTCTCGCCGCTCGCCACCAGATCCCATTTATTGACCAGGATAATCACCGAGCGTCCACTCTCGTGCGCATAGCCCGCGATATTGGCATCGAGCCCACTCGCACCTTCGGTGGCATCGACCATGAAGAGCACAATGTCGGCGTCTTCAATATTCTTGCGCGCCATGACCACCGAGAGCTTCTCCGCCATGAGCCGCGTCTTGCCCTTTCGGCGGATGCCCGCCGTGTCGATGAAGCGAATCTTGCGCCCTTTGTATTGGATAACCTCATCGATGGAATCGCGCGTGGTGCCAGCGACCGGCGAAACAATAGCGCGGTCTTTTCCCGTAAGGCGATTCAGCAACGTAGACTTGCCCACGTTCGGATGCCCGATGATCGCCACCTTGATTTCATGCGGCTCCTCGGGCGTTGGTAACTCTCCAGCGTCACTTTTCTCCGCGACCTCAGCGCCCTCGGCGGTTGTCTTTGCACTCGTCGGCAGCACGAGGACCACAGCGTCGAGCAAGTCGTCGATCCCACGCCCATGCTCAGCCGATATCGGAAAGATATTCCGCATCCCCAGCGAATGAAATTCGCCGAGCAGCCCCTCCTGCTTGTCCGAATCCATCTTGTTGACAGCGAGAAAGAGCGGCTTGCCGGTGCGCGCCAGCAGCCTCGCTAATTCGCGATCCGGCCCAGCGATCTCTGTGCGCGCATCGACGACCATCACAATCGCCGCCGCCTCTTCGAGCGCTACCTTCGCCTGCCGGAAAATCTCCGACGGAATGAAATCTTTGTCTTCGGGAACGATGCCGCCCGTATCCACGACGCGAAATTCGTTGCCGAGCCATTCGACCTCGCCATAAAGACGGTCGCGCGTAATGCCTGGCTCGTCGCCGACGATGGCTCGCCGCGATCCCGTCAGATGGTTAAACAGCGTCGATTTACCGACGTTCGGCCGCCCGACAATGGCGACGAGAGGAGATGATTTTTTCTTGCTCAAAGGAGTGGATGAGTTACGCGGCTCATCCCGTTATTATAGAGACTCTGTGCCCTCCTCATCTCATCCCGACACCGCGGCAGCCGGATTTTCGCTCTATCAATTCTTCTCGCCGGGTGGCGTACTATCGAAAACTCATCCCGCCTACGAGTTTCGCCGCGGACAATTGCAGATGGCGCAGGCAGTCGAAGAGGCGCTCGAAGAAAAACGCCACCTGATCGTCGAGGCGGGTACAGGCACAGGCAAGACGCTAGCCTATCTGTTGCCAGTGATCCGCTCGGGCAAGCGCGTCATCATCTCGACCGGCACGAAAAATTTGCAGGAGCAACTTTTTCATAAAGATATTCCCTTCCTCGAGCAAGCGCTTTTTCCCGATGGCAAAAGCAAGCTCAACGTCTGCTATATGAAGGGCCGCAATAATTATTTGTGCCGCAAGAAGCTCTACGATCTCACCACCAACCCCATTCTGAGCGGGTTAGAAGAGATCGATCATTTCTCCGAAATCTCGCGCTGGGAAAAACTCACGCAAATCGGCGACCGCGCCGAACTCGCCGCCGTGCCGGAGTCCAGCGTCCTCTGGCACAAGCTGGACGCCCGCGCCGACTCCTGTACCGGCCAGAAGTGCAGCGAGTTTGAGCGCTGCTTCATCACCGAGATGCGCCGCCGTGCCGCGGAGAGCGACATCGTCATCGTCAACCATCATCTATTTTTCGCCGATTTGACGATCAAGCAGCAGTCCGACTACGCGCCCGACGCGGGAATTCTGCCGGAAGTCGGCGCGGTAATTTTTGACGAGGCGCACGAGCTCGAAGACGTCGCCAGCAATTATTTCGGCGTGACGCTCAGCAATGCGCGCATCGAGGAACTCGCGCGCGACGTAGAGCAGGCCCTCGCGCGCAATCGTATGTATTCGGCCGGAATCTCGGGAGCGCTCGGCAGCCTCCGCGATCACGCCGCGCTTTTCTTTTCGCTGCTGCCCACCGGCAACGGCCGCTTTGCCTTCGAAAATCGTCGCGACTTCCTGGAAGAAAACGGCGATGAATACGACGCGTTGCGCAGTTCGTTACAGCGTCTCGATTCCGAATTGCAGCAGTTGGCGGAAAAACCCGAGGAAATATTTTCCTTTTCGCGGCGCGCCGAAGAAATGAACTTTCAACTGCACTTCCTGATGGAAACAGAGAATCCGAACACTGTCTTTTGGATCGAGCGGCGCGGCGGGCGCGGAGCGGGCGGACGCGATCGACATACCGTTTTTCTGCAAGCCACGCCGATTGATGTGGCCCCAATTTTAAAATTGTCGCTGTTCGACAAGTTGGATTGCGCAGTATTGACTTCGGCCACGCTAGCCGTCGGCGGAGGCTTCGATTACATGCGCCAGCGCCTGGGGCTCGAACGCACCCGCGAATTGCTGCTGCCGTCGCATTTTGACTATGAGAGCCAGGCGCTGCTCTACGTGCCTCCCGATCTTCCCGATCCGCGCACGCCCGAGTTTGCCGTGCTCGCGGCCGAGCGTATACGCCAACTGCTCGAGATCACGCGCGGCCGCGCGTTCGTGCTCTTCACCAGCTTTGCGCAGATGAAAGATGTTTATGAGCGGCTATGCTCGCAGCTTCCTTATCGTTTGTTTCTGCAAGGCGAGGCGCCAAAGAACGCGCTGCTCGAGGAGTTCCGCCTTACGCCAAATGCCGTCTTATTCGGCACATCTTCGTTCTGGCAGGGCGTCGATGTGCA
>JBEKXO010000105.1:0-15140 GCA_049511995.1 Terriglobales bacterium | reverse complement strand
ACGAACATTGCGATCGAAGTGAGCAGCACGAGAGCGACGATCGTATTGCTTGTCTCTGTTGCCGCGCTCACCGTACGAGCTAACTCCGCAACCGTAGCCGTGCTGTTTACCAAACCCCCGAGCACGGCGGTGTAATACAAACCCCGGTTGCTGAATATTCGCAGCAGCACGTAGTTGGCGAAGCCGAGGCCAGCGACAACAATCACAATCAGCCACGATTGCCGCGGATTCAGCAGGTGCCAACCGTCTATAAACCGGTTGGGTAAAATCGGATAAATCACAAACCCAATCAACCCGAGCAGCACTGCGCCTCTGATCTCCGACAGCTTCAAATCTCCGGCGAACCGCTGCAACTCCGTCTTCCACGCCAGCAGCATGGTCATGAGAATTGCGGACGCGGTCGGAGTAAACAAATGGCCCTGGCCAGCCAACGCGCCCAAAATAAAAGTAACGATGAGAGCCACGGACGTGGTCATCTCCAACGAACGGTCCACCAGCAGGCTTCGGCCGTTCAAAAAAGCTGCCAGGATGATCACGCCGGCCAGGCAAATGGCGGCAATTGGGATGGAAATGAGAATCGAGAGACAACCGAGCAGAGCGGCGATCGAAAACGTCCGAACGCCAACATCCTTTTGCGACCACTCCCGCTCCAGACCAACCAGCAGGCCGATGCCAAGCGCGATCGCAAGTTTGACGGCAACCTCGAATGGCGGGAAGATCATTTCAAAAATGGTACACCCATGCAGCCGGGGAATAGGAGCAAAACCGGCGGGTCGCTAGCCTTGCTTTGCCGCCGGCGGCCACATCCCGCTAAGCGATCGCTAACTCCTCGTTCGAGGCAGTCGCTGCTGTCTCAGTAACCGGGAGAGTGGCAATGACCGTAGTTCCGCCGCCATTTGATTCAACACTCAGATTTCCGCCCAACTGCCGGACGCGTTCCCGCACACCCCTAAGGCCCACGCCGCTTGCGCCTTGGCTTAGAATGGTCGACTGCTTCTCTACCGGTATACCTTTACCTCGATCCTGCACTTCCAGTCGAACTTCTCCCGAGAATCGTAATAAGCGAACCGTGGCTTCAGAACTGCCTGAGTGACGACCCACATTGGTAAGGCATTCCTGAACCACTCGGAAAATAGTAACCTCCAGATCCGAATTCAGGCGCCCAAAGGTAGAGTTGCGCTCCAGGGTTGTGGCGATCCCGCTATGCTGTGTAAATCCCTCAACGTACCATTCCAGCGCCGTCCAAAGACCCGCTTCGTCCAGTAGGGGAGGATGCAACAAGTAAGAGATGGCGCAAAGTTCACTATTGAGACTTTGCAACAGGCCATCGCTATTGAAAAGAATTTGGGTCTCTTCCGCGGTCAGATTCGCAGATGCTTTCAATTTCCCCAAGTTCAGGATTAACGCCACAACCATCTGCCCTGTAGTGTCGTGCAACTCGCGCGCAATCCGCCGCCGTTCCTCATCCTGCATTTTCAATAGACGCGCGGTCAGTTGCCGTGCGGCCTCTGCCGCTTTGCGATCGGTGATGTCCCTGTTTATTTCGATCCAACCCGCGACGTTGTGATATTGATCGTTGAGGGTTGTCCACTGGCTGGCAACCGTGACCTGCGTCCCATCCCGTTTAGTATGGACAAGCTCTCCTTGCCAACCGCCCAGTTGCCGTTGGCGGGCGATTTCTGCAAACGGCACTGGAAACTCGGTACGCAATAATTCGTGCGCCGACTTACCTAGAACCTCTGCACTCGCCCATCCGTACAAGCGTTCCGCGCCTTTATTCCAATAAGTAATTCTTTCATCGGAGCCGCCAACAAAGATTGCATCATTCGCCGCATCCAACCATTCCGCTTGCGCTCTTACCTTGGCCGCCTCTTGGGAAAGGCTTCGATTGGCGAGGTTGAGTTCTGCGGTGCGCTCTTGTACACGACTCTCCAGTTGCGCTTGTGCGTTCCGCAGCTCTTCTTCGATTCGCCGGCGTTCCTTAACCTCCCGTACTGATCGTGCTTTCGATTGACGGTTGGCTTCTCCAAGAGCAATAACGAAGCTCGACAGGGCCGAGAAAAGTACCATCCCCGAAATTTCAGTTCTAGGATTTTGCAGCGTAAACGAATTGAAATACGGTAGAAACCAGTACCAAACGCCGAACACGCTGATAAGCGTGCTGACAATAGATGGGCCGATGCCACAATACCAAGCTGAGAAGACTACAGCTGCCCACGCTGTGAGATACGGATTCTCCATCCCCAGCAAAGGCGAAAGCAGATGCCGCAGCAGCAAAGCGACGAGCGCGGTGATGACGCCTAAGAGGTAGTCCCGTGCAACTGGCATGGTCTTGCGCATATCTTCAAAATCAACGGGCACAATGCGGCGATTATTTGATTGCAGTAATAACCAATATGAGGGTCAATGTTGTATCCGGTTCCCGCTATCAGGTGTTTGCTGTATGCGAGGCTATCTTTTGGCGTTAGACATACCGGAAAGCAGTGATCCTGCGAGTCTAATACTGCTTCCCAGATGGCGTTTGCCCGATAGCGGCGGTGATTTGGTTGCGCACGTCCCAGAGATCTTTATAAAGCCAACTCTCCATGCGTTGTTGCAGAACCTCTACCGGCGTCCCCATGGTACCAACGACCCGCCCTCCGATGATCCGCTCGGCCAGCTTCAGATGATGGAAGCGAAACAGTTGCATGCGTTCGTCAAAGTCGAGAAGGCGCTCGGCAACATCATGCAAGCCAAAAAAATCTTCGTGCTGGCGATAGAGCTCTCCCACCGTCAACCCCGCGTGCTCAACTTGCTCATGAAAAACCTGGCCGAGGCGCGGTCCAATGTGCAGCAGTGAAAGGAATCCCGGAGAATCAAGGCCGCTGCCATGGCCCAGGCCGGCACGGATGAGGTGATAGTCGTAGGGAGAAATCGTCTCCAGAATATGCAGCAGGCCGATGGTTGGTTCGAGCAGCGAAATGGCGCGCCGGATCAGGCGTGTGGTGTTGCCATAATCGGCATGCTCAAGCGCGTCGAGCGCGCGCCCGAGTTCAAACTCCGCTCCCTTCATGAGCAATTCCGAGCTCTGATGCACGACCAGAAAGGTCATCTCGTCTTTGTGCAATAACTCTTCCGCCGGCTTTTGCAGCGCAAGCAATTCGTCCGTGCGCAAGTAGCGCTCGTAGTCGGTCGCTCCCTTGCCCTCAAGAATCGGATTTGTGAATTCGTCGCGATGCGCCATTTCGAACCGCCAGAAAATCTATGCTCTATCGGAACGTGCGCCCTCGGCCAGGTGATGTGGCGCCCATTGCGGATCTTCGTCCGGGCGCACAATCTGGCCGTCGCGCATGTGTACGATACGATCGCCATACTCGGCGGCTTCGGGATTATGCGTGATCATAAGCACCGTCTGCCCCAAATCCTTATTCGACTGGCGCAACATGTTTAGCACGACGTCCGAACTTTTCGAATCCAAATTTCCGGTGGGCTCGTCGGCAAGCACGATGGCGGGGCGGTTGATGAGTGCGCGGGCCAGCGCGACCCTCTGCTGCTCGCCGCCGGAAAGCTCGTTAGGGCGATGCTCCAAACGTCCAGCGATCCCGAGCATCTCGGTAATTTTTTTCAAAAAAGCCGGATCTGCCTTGCCCAAACCCGCGATGTCTACAGCGATTTCTATATTCGAACGCGCGTTGAGCGTCGGCAAAAGATTAAATTTCTGAAAGACAAATCCAATCTTGCTCTTGCGCAGCCGCGTACGCTCACTATCGGAAAGCGAAGCGAAATCCACGCCATCGATGGTGACGCTTCCCGAATCCGCGTGCGTCAGCCCGCCGAGCAGATAAAAGAGTGTGGACTTGCCGCTCCCCGAAGGTCCAACAATCGTGACAAACTCGCCTTTTTGGACGCTGAGCGACACACCGCGCAGAGCCGGCACATCAACTTTACCCACGCGATAGGTTTTGCGCAGGTCTCTCGCTTCAATGAATACTGCCATCCATCGAAAACGATATCACACGGAGAAGCATGGTGAGTCGAAACGATCCTGTGCTCCCGACTACGGCGTCTATGCGACACTCACATGGCCAACGACGGCGTGCGCGACCTTCGCCGCGGGCGCACGCCCTTCGACCTGTCGTTTTGGCCCACGCTTGCGTATCAGGAGCAGTCGAATTCGTTCCAGCAATTCGGCGGGCTCGTACAATCCTTTGGGCAAGAAAACGTCCGCCAGCGTTTCTTGTTCGTAAATTTTCGTTCGACCTGAGATGAGCACCGTCGGCGTTTGCGGCGAAACATGTTTGACCTCTTCAATCAGCCGCGAACCATCGACACCCGGCATGAGCAGGTCGGTGAGCACCAGGTCGACGCCGCCGCGGCGGAAAGCTTCCAGCGCCATTTCGCCGTCCTTGCACGCGATCACGCGATAGCCGCGAGTTTCCAGCAGAATTTTACGGATGGAGAGTGCCTGTTCGTTATCGTCCACACAGAGAATTGTTTTCTTGGGCTTCATTGATCTGACCGGGAGACTGCCATTACAAAATCTTTGTGATCTCGTCCTGTTTTTTGAGTGGGAGCGAAGTGAATGCTAAACACAATTGCAGTCGCGGTAAAGTGCCGCGCTAGCCAATGGCACTCTCGTACGAGGCCTGGTCGTGCCATCCTGATGAAAGGTGCTACTGGCAAGGGGTTTCACGCTACTAGATTGCGAGTGTAACTTCGCCGCGGAGAACTTCTACACAATTTCCACCGACACGCACATTGACGACATGGTTATCTTGTCCACCAGTGTGCCTGGTAGCGCGCACAAAAATGCGACTCGGACGGTGCACTTCAAGACCCTGCTCGATCAAAACCTGCTCGTCGCCGGCCACGACACCGTGCGCTACCATCCAGGCGGCGCAGCATCCCGCCGCCGACCCAGTCGCAGGATCGTCGCCATTATAGAAAATCATGCGCGCGTGTAGCCGCGCTTTAGGATCGACCGTCTCTCGGCACACGAAGTAAAAAAACTTCCCGCCGCTCTTTGCCAGATATTCCAGCGAGCCATCGAGATCGAGACGAAGATTCTGCAAGGTTTTCAGCGACCGCAACGGCGCAATGGTAAAAGGAACTCCCGTCGAAACCGTCTGTATCGGCGCCGAACTATCGAAGTCCGCTGCGCTTAACCCGGTGACGCGCGCCACCGCCTCGACATCATGAATCACACCAAACTCGGGATCTTTCTGCGTCATTTCTCCGAACACGGCTTGCGATGGATGCTCCGTAAAGCGCACCGGCACCGTGCCAACATTCAGACGGAGTCGAACCTCCGCTGCGCCACTATCTCCGCGCAGAACGAAGGCCGTGCCGAGCGTCGGATGTCCCGCAAACGGCAGTTCTTCCTGCACCGTGAAAATGCGTACGCGAACTCCACTATCTTTTTCGGCGGCCGCGTCTCCCGGGAGAATAAAAGTAGTCTCGGAAAGATTCATCTCGCGCGCGAGTGCCTGCATCTGCTCGGTGCTGAGCCCGCGCCCGTCGAGGAAAACCGCCAGAGAATTGCCGGTAAGCGCTAGGTCGGTGAACACATCGACCTGTGTCATAAGAAATTTCCGAGTCGAAGGGACCATATCTCATATTAGAAGACCCTTTCACCATATAAGATTCGTAGATTGAGCTTTTTCGGCGCGCGATGTTTCAGCCCGCGAGAGCAGCCCTCCGCGCACGCGATAAAATAATTTGTGGAACGAGGTCGGCGGGGCGCTCGCTTGACCGTTGGCGAATCGCTCGATATTCTATTCTCTACTAATGTGATAGGGTTTAAATACGGTAGATCTTCATCCGTTTTGCCCCACTAAAAGCGAGGAAAGAACATGCCTTTGCGCATCAATTCTGAAGCCCCCAATTTCACCGCCGAAACCACGCAAGGTCCCATCAATTTTCACGAATGGATCGGCGATGGCTGGGCCATCCTGTTTTCGCACCCCAAGGATTTCACGCCCGTGTGCACCACGGAACTGGGCTATATGGCCGGGCTGCAGCCGGAGTTCGTCAAGCGCAACACGAAGATCATCGGCCTGAGCGTCGATCCCGTCGCCAGCCACGGCAAATGGGCCGCCGACATCGAAGAGACGCAAGGCCACAAAGTGACCTATCCCATGATCGGTGATCCTGAGCTGAAAATCGCGAAGCTCTATGACATGCTGCCCGCCGAGTCCGGCACCACCAGCGAGGGCCGCACCGCCGCCGACAACGCCACCGTGCGCACCGTCTTCCTGATCGGCCCCGACAAAAAGATCAAGCTGATGCTGATCTACCCCATGACCGCCGGACGCAATTTCGACGAGGTTTTGCGCGCCCTCGATTCCATTCAACTCTCCGCTAAACACAACGTTGCCACGCCCGTGAACTGGAAGCCCGGCCAGGACGTAATCATTCCCACCTCCGTTTCCGAAGAGCAAGCGAAGCAGAAATATCCGGGCGGCTGGAAGACTTTGAAGCCCTACCTGCGCGTGGTGGCGCAGCCCAAGTAGTTCGTGTTAGCTTGCGAACGAACTTTCCGAGCGAATTCCCAAGCGCAAGAAAATTAGTGCGCAAAGAATTCGCGCGCCAAAAGCAATTCGCGAAACCACGGAAGCGCATGCGGTCCGGTGATCGTCCCGGTCTTCAAAACCGGCGGGCGGCATCCACGATGTCGCCGGTGTGTTCGACTCACACACGCTTCCGCCAGTTTTCAACAACTTGCAGACCGCACATACCGCTTTCACATACCGTTGACGGCCAGCCCTGCCACTTTCGAAGCAGCTTGGGCCATTTCATCGGTAACAACGTCGCCATAGGTGTCCGTGCGGTAGAGATTGAAGCGGAATCCACCGCATTCTTAGTGACAACCCGTCTGGGCTTGGTGGGGTCAAGCGCAGCGTATGTGTCCCGCTACCTGGACGGACGACCTTTGCCGTCATCCGTTTCACTCGATCAAGTGGCGAAGGTGGCTAGCAGGATCGAGCAGATGACTAACGTAAAACTCCGACCGCGAGACGGATGGGGCGATGGAGACGCGACCGGCCTATAGGACTGATGTGTTAACTGTGTCCTCAGGTGCGAGAGAAGAGAGCTGGGTCTACCTGGCTTTGACGGATGGGGACCTCGGCTTTCTGACACGAGGACTTGCCTCGGAAATATCTTCCCAGAAGCCCGTTTCTGGATAGTCCCCGCGTTGCCGACCAACCAAGATCCGATGAAACTTGCTTACCGGAGGACCTCTGCCCAGCATCATCGCCCGATTTCCCGCTGACCATGGGAATCGGGCAAGCGGTTCTCATAAGTGCACGCGCGATGCCGAACCGGACACACTAGCAGAATGCACAAGTTTATGTAGCGTCAGGATTGCGTTTCTTTCGCCGGAACAGTCGATTCAGCTCGTATATCCACTCTTGCCGGCTTCGTTTGCAGCGGGATGGAGACAATAAATGAGGATCCGTTGCCGATCGAGCTCTGAACCGTAATCGATCCGTGATGTTGCTGCACGATCCATTCGGCAATGGCGAGGCCAATGCCGGCTCCGCCAAGCTCACGGCTTCTTGCCTTATCTACACGGTAAAAGCGTTCGAAGATCTTGCTCTGATCTTGCTCCGCAATTCCGATTCCCGAATCGCGCACAGTAAGGACGGCCATTTCGCCTCGGACCTGCAGGAGTAACTCGATGACTCCGGGCTGCGGCGTGTACTTGACAGCGTTGTCGAGCAGAATGGCGAGCAATTGTTGCAGGGCTCTCCGGTCCGCCAAAATCGTCATATCGCAATCCGCGAGCGCTTGCTTAAATTGCAGATTGCGGGACTGCACAAGTTGATGCCATTCCTCCGCGGTCTCTGCAATCACCGAACGCAGGTCGAGAAGCGTCAGGTACAAGTTTTCGCGTGTGGAATCGGCGCGGGCGAGCGCGAGCAACTCTTCGACCAGCGACGATGTCCTCTCCGCTTCCAGCAGGACGTGACGCAGGGCTTCGCGATATTCATCACTGCCTCGCGGCTTGCGGAGCGCGATTTCCGCTTCGGTGCGAATCAACGAGATCGGCGTTCGTAACTCGTGCGAAGCATCGGCGGTGAACTGGGTCACCCGAAGAAAGGCGCTTTCAATGCGCCCCAACATCTCATTCAGCGTCTCCGATAGTCGCTGGAGTTCGTCCCCTGTAGTGAGTGTTTCCAGCCGGTTACTCAGGTTGCTGCCGGAAATGGTTCTCGCGGTCCGTGTGAGTGAATCCACCGGAGATAGAGCCTTGCGGCTCAGCCAGTGCCCCCCGGTAGCCGCGGCCAAAAATAGCAGCGGAGCAAGCATAAAAAGATAACGCCGAAATAGAGATAACGTCGCGATCAGTTGATCAATCGGAATTCCCGTTTGCACGAAATAACTGCGGCCGTTCGCGTAAATCTTGTCGCTGATGAAACGAAAAGGCTCCTTCCCAATCTGGCTATTTTGAAAAAGACGACGTTTAAAGGCCGCGGGCGCCAACGGCGGAAATTGATTTTGTTCGAGCGACGGCGCGCGAAAGATCCACTCGCCATTCTCATCGAAGATTTGCAGGAAATCGCCGGAGTGCTCCAGAGCGTACGACTCGGAGGCTTCTTCACGAAGCTTGATCACGCTCAAATTCTTTTTCTTCTGCGATTTCAGGAAATTCGTCAGGTCCTCGACCTGGGCGGTCAAAGTGTTATCGGCGATATGGTACAGGTGGCGCCGAAGCACCAGCCACATGCCGACGCCAAAGCAAAGCTGGGCCGCGGCAAAAATTATCAGATACCACAAAGTAAGTCGTGCGCCGATCGACAATTTTCTCATGCCTGGTTGTTCCAACCAATGACGTACCCGACGCCTCGGATGGTGTGAATCAGTTTTCGGCGGCCGCTATCATCGTCGCCGACGTTATTAGTCCAATCGATCTTGTTTCGCAACAGGCGTACGAAAGCGTCGAGTGTGTTGCTCCCCATCTCGCGCCCGGAGGCCCCGATCAGGACTTCCCGCGAAACCACCTTTCCGGCGTCGCGCATGAGACGTTCCAACAGACTATATTCGGTGCGCGTCAGGCTTATGCGCACTCCGCCGCGACTCACCTCTCGGGTAGCGATATCCAGCAACAAATCGCCCACCTGCAACTGCGTCGTCCGCGGAGCAATCGCACCTCTGCGCACGGCACCCAGCCTCAACAGCAATTCCTCGAATGAGAACGGCTTGGTCATGTAGTCGTCGGCGCCAAGGTCCAGGCCATTCACGATGTCGGAAACCGAGTCTTTTGCGGTCAATATCAATAGGGGCGTAGCATTATTTTCACTTCGAATTTGTCGAGCGAGTTCAAATCCGTCCATCTTGGGCAACATCACATCGAGAATCACAACATCGAAATTGTTGTTTCTAACCATGCGCAATCCGTCGATGCCATCGACTGCACAAGAGACGCCGTGACCTTCTTCACTCAGCCCTCTGTGCAACAGTTCCAGCATTCGCCGTTCGTCTTCTACAACCAGCAAATTCATTGAAGGAGCCTGTCGCGTGTGATTGTCGAAAGCACGCCGAGGCTAGAGTAAACGGAAAATTGCCCCGAGAATACAGTCTGAAAAAGTATTAACCATCCTTTAATAACGCCTTCACAGCACCTTCCTAAAATCGGCTGTCAATTCAACCGGCTGCAATTTCTGTTCCTGAAACATCGCGTTGTTTTCGCGCGCATGAGTTTCCACCAGCCATTCTCAGGATCTGCGGTCGTGAGTTGGTGATTCACTAAGGAGCTGAGTTTTATGAAGGCAAAACATTCCCTCTCGATTCTCTCTCTTGTTTCAAAAAGTGCTGTAGCGGTCATCTTCACGCTTATCCTTGGAGCAGCGGCGTTTGCGCAAATCGATCGCGCAGATCTGGAGGGCACGGTGACCGATCCATCGGGAGCCGCGATCGGGAGGGCGAGCATAAAGATCGTGGCTGCGGATACAGGTTTGGCATCCGAGCAGCAAACAAATACTGTCGGATACTATCGCTTCCCCGGTTTGGCGGTCGGTCACTACTCGGTGACAGTTACGAGCAACGGCTTTAAGACTACCGTGGTTCGGAATGTCATCCTGGAAGTGGGAGAGACGCATACCCAGGACGTCAAATTGCCGGTGGGAGTGCCCGCGGAAAGAGTTGAAGTCACCGCGGACGAACTCACCAACCGCACTTCGGCCGAAGCCGGGACCGTGATTCGACCGGACCAGATTGCGGATCTCGCGAACAATGGACGCGACTGGACCACCTTGTCGTTGCTGGCGCCATTTGCGCAGGACGACGGCGGCGGCGACCAGAGAACCGTCCGTTTTGCGGGCCGGGCGCGCGACGACAACAACTTCTCGATCGACGGAGTCGATGCGGGCGGCATTCAGGAACAGGCGCAGAAGTCGACAACGCGTCTGCAGATCTCACAGGACGCTATCGAAGAGTATCGGGTCGACAGCGCACTGTATGACGTGGAATATGGAACGCAAGCGGGCGGTCAAATCGACGCCGAAACCAAGTCCGGCACGAACGATCTTCACGGCACGGTCTTCGGTTATCTCAGAAATTCCTATTTCGACGCGCGCAGTTTTCTGGATTTTGACATAAACGGCAACCCCGCAATCTCGCCGTTCCGCATGGGCCAATATGGGATGTCGCTCAGCGGGCCGATTGTAAAGAACAAGACATTCTTCTTCATCAACTACGAAGGAATACGCCAATTGCAGTTCAACGGGCAGCAAATGATTGTGCCCGCCGGAATTTGCTGCGCCAATTTTCTGGCAGGCGAACCGCAAGGTATCACCGAGCCCTACCAAAAGTATGTCTTGGATCAGGCGCAGAGCCTTGGCATCGGGCCCACGATGTGCCAGATCATGGGAGCGTTTCCCTGGCGTGCGTCGGTCGGTTCGATCGATGGCTGCACCCCACGCTTCGTCATTCCCGACGGATCTTTCCAATGGCAAGGCAGTTCCGCCGCTCCCAATCCTTTGAACAATCAAGACTCTGTAACGGTTGGCAGGCAGACGACCATCCACGAAGATACCTGGCTTGTACGGATTGACCAGAAGATCAGCGACAAGACTCTGCTTTACGGCCGCGCCCAGCGCGACATCAGCATTTGGTACGCACCGGCTACGAACCCAGCCGTTCCTGGTGACAATCAGGCAACCATCAATCATCCGGCGAATTACATGCTGGCGCTGCAGCACACCTTCAGCCCCACCGTATTCAACGAGGCGAAGCTTTACATCAATCGCTCGCCCTTTCACAACCCGGGGGGAAGCGCTTTACCCTATAACGTTACGACGAACGACTTCGTTACTCTAAACAATACGAGTGCCGATATCGAGGTTGGCACAACCTACGGCGGAATCGACAATCTGACGTGGGTTCATGGGCGTCATGCATTCAAGGCAGGTATGGAAATCCGCCGCGTTCGCCTCAATCAGGGGCAAACTTCGAACAACGTCCTGACCTTCGGCGACGACTACTCGCTCGCGGCCGCAAGTTTAAGCAGCATCGATTACATCGCCCCGTGGTGCTGTCACCGGCTGCGCCGGACTTTCTACATGCCGTATTTTCAAGACCAATTTAAGGTTACGCCAACGTTTACATTCACGGCTGGCGTTCGCTGGGATTACTACGGCGTTGCCACGGAGGCGACCAATCGAACTACGGTGTTTGACCTGAACGAGTTTCATGGCGTCTGTCTGGGATCGGGCTCCTACAACGTGGCACCCAGTCCCGGCCCGACCAACACCCCAGCCTGTCCCAAAAATCCGGCTCTTTACAACCATAGCTATCGGAACTTTGATCCCAGGCTGTCGCTGGCCTGGGCGCCTGAACAGTATCATGGCAAAACTGTGTTTCGCGCCGGATATGGCATCTATCACGGCGCAGCGCAAAATGACGACTTGAACGCGGGGCTGGAGAGTGACACGTTTCGCATCCTGGTCAATAGTCCCAGCCCGCCGAACTGTCCACCGCCAGGGACAATTGACTGCGCGAACTTGCAGCCTCAATATGCGCAACAGGACCCGGATCTCTCCAGTATTCCTAGTACATCGAAACAAGGGAATCACCCGCGGGCATTGCAGCGAGAAGGCCGCCGGGATTTGTACGTGGAGACGTGGGGGCTGACTATCGAGCAGCAATTGCCGGCCAATTTCCTGTTCTCGTTGCAATATATCGGCAGCCACGGCGTCCATCTGTTCTCGCGCGGGGCTGTCAATTTGTGCACCGAGCCGGTCACTATCAACATCTCGAACAGCTTTGGCGTTGATTGTGTCCGAACATTAGATCCGTATTATCCGAATGGCAATCCCTTCGGTTCTGTCGATTACAAACACGACGTCGGAGCCAGCACCTATGACGCCCTGGGCGTATCTCTTGAACGGCGTCTCACAAACGGCTTGTCCTTCCAGTCGCGCTATACCTGGTCCCATTCCATTAATGACGGATCGGTTGGCGGAGGCGAATCTACCGGTCCAGAAAATGTGAATTGCCTTGAATGCGATAAGGGGCCCAGCGTCTATGACGTTCGGAACAATATTGCAGTTAACACTGAATACGAGCTTCCATTCGGGCCTGGCAAACCGTATGTGAACCATCCCGGTGCGCTTGGCAAAATCATCGGCGGATGGAGTTTGAGCAGCATCGGCCTATGGCACACGGGCCATCCGTTGACGGTACAGATGGATCTCAGCGGCACAATCGATCCGATGGTATTTCCGAATTCTCCCTTCGCGCAAAACGGGCTCACCTACAATTTTTTGCTTCCAGACGGTAACGACCAGACCAACCAGCGACCCGACATTATTCCAGGTGTACCGGTCATGTTGTCCCACCCTCACCCTGCCGGTCCAAATGGTGGTGGCTCGCCGCTGGTGAACGCGGCCGCGTTTCAAGCGCCGCCTCTCGATGCCAACGGGAACTTCACACGATTTGGGAACGAGCCAAACGGCGTCATTCGCGCTCCGAATATCTGGCAAATCGACCTGGCGCTTACGAAAAAGACAAAACTCACAGAACGTCTGTCGCTGGAGTTCGCCGTGCAGGCATTCAATATCTTCAATCACGTGCAGCTAGCCGATCCCTTGGATTTGACCTTGGCCTACCTTCCCACGCAATCGAATCTGCAGAACCTGACGGCCAAAGGTGATTTCGGCTTCATCGATTCGTCGGTAAACTTCAACAGCAACAACGACAACGCTGCCCCCGGGAACACGGGAACCGGTACGCCGCGCCAGTT
Source organism: Terriglobales bacterium (assembly GCA_049511995.1). GTDB lineage: Bacteria > Acidobacteriota > Terriglobia > Terriglobales > Acidobacteriaceae > Acidiflorens. The sequence goes on along the minus strand of JBEKXO010000105.1, from coordinate 1,915 downwards.
GCAATTCATGGCGCGGTTTTTGTTCTAGTTTGCTGTGGGCGGGCTCGTGGGAGCCCGCCTGATCCTTCACTGTTTTTAGTTGAGGACAAGACACACAAAATCTACATTTCGACGTCACATTTCTCCCGAGGAGCCCATGAAGACCTTTTCCGTTCTTGTCTTATCGTTCAGTCTTTTTGCCGCAGGTGCACATGCGGCCGACAGCTTTCACATCGTCAAAAAAATCCCCATCGCCGGACAAGGCAGTTGGGACTATCTCGCCGTCGACGAAGCCGCGCGACGACTTTATGTGTCTCACGGAACTCAGGTCGAGGTGCTCGACGTCGATTCCGGTGCGATCGTCGGTAAAATCGCGAATACTCCCGGTGTGCATGGGATTGCCATCGCTCCAGAGTCTGGACGCGGATTCATCAGCGACGGCCAGTCATCGACGGTTACGATCTTTGATCTAAAAACTCTACAGACGATCGCGGAAGTCGCGGTGGGCAAGAAACCCGACGCCATTATTTACGATCCTGCGACGTCGAGAGTCTTCGCCTTCAATGGCGACAGCAACAGCGCCACGGCAATTCAGGCATCGGATGGAAAAGTGGCGGGAACGGTCGATCTCGGGGGCGGGCCCGAATATGCGGTCGCGGACGGCGCCGGCTATGTCTACAATAATCTGGAAGACTCGAGCGTCGTCCTTAAGATCAATGCCCGCACGTTGAAAGTTGAGCAGCGCTGGCCGACCGCTCCTTGCGCTTCGCCGTCAAGCATAGCGATGGATCGGCCGAATCGCCGGTTGTTCATCGGCTGTCGCAGCAAGGTTATGGCGGTTATGAATGCCGACACCGGTCAAGTCATCACGACGCTCGCCATTGGCGACCACGTAGATGCAACCGCGTTCGACGCTTCTTCGCGGCTGATTTTTAATTCCAATGGGGAAGGCACGATCACGGTGATTCATCAGCATAGTCCGGACAAATATTCTGTCGTCGAAAATGTGAAGACTCTGCCAAAAGCGAAGACTATGGCGCTCGATCCGAAGACGCATCAACTCTTTCTCTCCACCGCGGAGGCGGGGCAATTTGAAGTGCTGGTAGTCGGCAAATAAATGAGACACGTTCAAAACGTATCGGTCGTGATGCTCTTTCTCGCTTGCGTTGCATGCTCGCGTTCGCACTCGCAAGCGTCTCCGCAAAACCAGCCCGTAGAGTTGCGATTGCAGGTTAGCACGCCGTTTCACTTCGTTGCCTATGGAGATTCGCGGTTCCATAACCCCAAAGACACAGAGGCGGCCAATCCGGCGGTGCGCCAGGCACTGGTGCAGGCCATTGCCGAGACTCATCCCGCGTTTATCTCTTTTGGCGGCGACATCGTTTATAACGGTTACGACAAAGACGACTGGAAGGTGTGGGACAGCGAAACCGCGGTGTGGCGCACGGATAAAATTCCGGTTTACCCTGCTCTCGGCAACCACGATTTGCACGGCGACGAAAAGGTAGCGCTTGCCAATTATTTCGAGCGCTTCCCTGATCTGAAGAACAGCCGCTACTATTCCCTCCGCGCCGCCAACTCGCTGATCCTCGTGCTCGACAGTTCGCTCGACGAAATCTCCGGACCGCAGGGGCAGTGGCTGACTCAAAAACTTGACCAGCTTCCGGCCGATGTGGATTTCGTTTTTATTGTGCTTCATCATCCTCCCTATACCAGTTCCTCGGACATGAAGATGTTTGGCGGAGGTCACTCGGCCCGCTCGCCCGAGAAGGAGCTCGCCAAAATGCTGGAAGCGCGCCAGCAGAAACAGAGGGCTCGCATCGTCGTTTTCTCTGGACACGTTCATAACTACGAACGCCATGAGCACGGCGGCGTCACTTATTTTGTGACCGGTGGCGCGGGGGCACACGCCTATCCGATCGAACGAGCTAAGGAT
>JBEKXO010000104.1:0-15202 GCA_049511995.1 Terriglobales bacterium | reverse complement strand
TTCCATCTTCATGCTGGTTTCCATCTCCGGCCTATGGGCTGGCACCGTCTACGTCCCCGCAGCCGTCACAGCGCTCGCTGAAGCTCGCGGCCGCGTCGGACCGCAAGCCGCGCAGATGGCCTCCTACGCCACCATGCTGGTCGCCGTCGCCACCATTCTCGGCTGCCTCCTGATGCCCACCCTCGCCGAAAAATTCGGCCGCCGCGGCGCGCTCGCCTTTTATTTCGCTCTAATGATGGTGTCCATCGCCGTCACCTTCGGCAAGGTTTATTACCTCGGCAGCAATGGGCTCCCATGGTTCTTCCTCTGTCTATTTTTCCTCGGAGTAGGAGGAGCCAACTTCTCCGTCTACACCCTGTGGCTTCCCGAACAATATCCTACCGAATGCCGAGCCAGCGCCTTCGCCTTCTCCACCTCCTTCGCCCGCTTCGCCGGAGCAGGAATCACTTTCCTAGTAGGCGCGGGCGTTCGCCATTTCGGCTCCATCGGCACACCCGTGGCTTTAACTGCCATAGCCTTCGCCATAGGCCTCCTACTAACTCCACTTGGTGAGGAGACTCGAGGTCGCTCATTGCCGTCGTGACTTGCCGCTCTGGGCAGAGTGCCCGCGCTGGGAAAAAAATGCTGTTTTCGCACGCATTCTCTAAGTTTGATTTGCTTTTGTCTTTTGGGTGGCGCAGCGGTTTACCGCTGCGATCAGGTCTTGCATTTGCATTGAAAGGGCGCGGCTTCAGCCGCGCCGCAATCCTCTATTTTTCATCCAGGCTTTAGCCGCCGAGGGTATGCAATTTCCAAATCGAGCCACTACTACTTTCGCACTATTGATCTCTCAGTCCGCTTCCCTATAATCACGGCACTTCTCGCGCGGAGAAATCTCTTCGCGTCGACTTACCCGCTCCGTGGGGAGCACTCAGGATTGAGATGACAAACTTAGTTGATGCTCCAGCGGATGCTTCGCGAACGAAGACAACCACGGCAGCGACAATGAAATCGCGATTTCCCAAAAAAGCGCTGTTGATCAGTGTCGCCATGATCGCTTTGTTGTGGGTCTTTGCTTGCGCCGCGTTATACGACATCATGCGCCGGCCGCCGGAAACCTTCGCCCGCTTCATGTCGAAGATCCCCGGCCCCGTGGCCTTTCTAGTCCTTCCCTTCGAAACTCTGTGGACCCACGCCCGCTCCGGTCGTCTCCAAGTCGGCGACGCCGCCCCAGATTTTTCTCTACTGAAACTCGACAAGAGCGCGACAGTTCGACTCTCGAACCTGACGGCGCTAGGTCACCCCGTAGTCCTCATCTTTGGCAGTTACACCTGACCGCCCTTCCGGCGGGAGGTTCCCGCTCTCAACAAGCTCTACGATCAATACCAAAACAAGGTTGCTTTCCTTGTTGTCTACATCACCGAGGCCCACCCAAGCGACGTCTGGCAGATGCAGAGCAACATCAAAGATCAGGTCGTGCTCGCCAGCCCAAAAGATGAAGAAGAGCGCGCCCTCGTCGCCGGAGCCTGCGTGCGAAAACTCGGCATCAAGATTCCCGCCGTGCTCGACGAATTCGGCAATTCCACCGAGCAAGCCTACACGGGATGGCCCGACCGTCTTTACCTCATCGACGCTAACGGCCGCGTAGCCTACAAAGCCAAGCCCGGTCCCTTTGGCTTCAAGTCCGACGAGTTACGTGCCGCGATCGGGAGATTGGTCAATTAAGCGGCCAGCGTTGTATTCTCGGGGCGTGCGTTCGCTCGTGCCCCATTCCTCTGAGTCGCATCGCTCCCCGACGCCCGGATTATTCTTAGGCCTGGTCATCACCCTCGCCGCCGTTGTCGCTTATTCGGCATACATCACCCGCCAAATCTCCGGCCTTCGCGAACTGCAAAATAATCTGGTCGACCGCGACCGCAAAGATTCTCTCCAACTGCTGCGCATCCAAAACGACCTTAACTCTCTCGGCCTCGCCATGCGCGATATGCTCGATAACGACGAACCCTACCCCCTAACCGCGTGGTCGGCGCAATTTCAACGCCTGCGCGCCGATCTCGACGACGCGCTGCGCCGCGAGCAGCAGGTAGCGCCGGTGAATCGAACTCCCGATCAAGAACAATTTCTAGAAAACTCCGTAGCGCAATTCTGGGACGCCGCCGATCGCACCTTTGCGTTAGCGAAAGGCAACAACCAGCTCGAAGCGAAAACGCAAATTCAAATTTCGCTCCGCGCCCGCCAGGAGGCTCTCAGCACCGCCGTCTCCCGCCTCCTCGTTCAGAACAATGAGAGCGAAGAACAAGCCGCCCAGCGTATCGCTCAGATCTACGACCGCGTGCAGCGCCAGGTCTACCTCTTTCTCACCGCGACCTTGCTCGCGATTCTCTTCACCAGCCTTTATCTAATCCGCTACAACCGCCGCCTCTTCGCGCAACTCGCCGCGCTCTCCGTCCAGCGCAGCGAACTCGCCCAGAAGCTCATCTCCACCCAGGAATCCACCTTGCGACACATCTCCCGCGAGTTGCACGACGAATTCGGACAGATCCTCACCGCAGTTGGCGCCATGCTCACCCGCGCCGGAAAACAGGCGCCAGAAGGCTCGGCATTGCGCGCCGATCTGCGCGAAGTCTGCGAAATCGCCCAAACGACGCTCGACAAAGTGCGAAGCCTCTCGCAGGCTCTGCACCCCGTAATGCTCGAAGAAACCGGCCTTGAGAGCACCCTCGACTGGTATCTGCCCATGCTGGAACGGCAAGCGGGAATTCACGTATTCTATGAAAAATCGGGCGAGTCTTTTCCGGTCAACGGCGACGCTGCGATCCACGTTTATCGCGTCGTGCAGGAAGCAATGAATAATTTGACCCGTCACTCCGGAGCGAACGAAGCTTGGGTTCGCCTTCGCTTTCTGCCGCAAGCATTGGAACTCGAAGTGGAAGATCACGGTCAAGGGTTCAACCCGCGATCCGCAGGGCTGGGAATTGGGCTAGTAGCAATGCGCGAACGCGCCGAATTGCTCGGAGGCACGGTCGAATTTCTGAAGCCGGAGTCCGTCAAAGGCGAACACCGCCCAGTCGAAGCTCCAAGCGGAACGAGAGTGCGATTAATCGTCCCTAGAAAGAGCCTGGATTCCAATGCCGCATAAAATTTCAGTTTTGCTGGTTGACGATCACAATCTGGTGCGCCGCGGATTCCGCCGCATTCTCGAAGACGAACCCGACATCACCGTGATCGGCGAGGCCAGCGACGGCCCCGACGCGATCAAACTCGCCGGCGAGCTAAATCCAAAAGTGATCGTCATGGATTGCGCCATGCCCGGCATGAACGGCCTGGAGGCGACCCGTCAGATTCTCGACAAGCATCCGCAAACTCTCATCCTCATGCTCAGCATGCATCCGGAAGAAACGCTGGTTCGCCAAGCCCTCGATGCCGGCGCGCGCGGTTACGTTCTAAAAAATGCAGTCGACCTCGAACTCGGCGCCGCCATTCGGCGAGTCGTGAACGGCGAAACCGTACTCGATTCACAACTGAAACGCCCGGAGGTCCTGAAAGGCCGCCGTCACGCTGCCCTGACTCCGCGCGAACTCGAAGTGTTGCAGATGATCGTCGAAGGCAAATCCAACAAAGAAATCGCGGCCGCTCTCAACCTCAGCGCCAACACCGTCGCCGTCCATCGCGCCAACATGATGGACGCTCTCGGAATCCACAAGTCCGCCGAGTTAGTCGTGTATGCCATTCGTAACGGGCTGGTTGATCTTCCGTGAGAAGCCCTGCCGTGAGAAGCCCTGCCCTGAATCGCCGCTCGTTTCTCTGCGGATTAGCGGCCCTTGCCTCTACCTCCGGCTCGGTCCTCGACGCCTTCGCATCTCCTCCCAGTCTTGATCCCGGCTTCCGCCTCGTCGACGTAACCGCGCAATCTGGAATCAACTTCCGCCACAACAGTGGAGCCTACGGCGGTAAACTCCTACCCGAAACTCTCGGCGCAGGTTGCGCCTTCCTCGACTACGATCGCGACGGCTGGCAAGATATTCTTCTAGTCAACGGCGCAGATTGGCCCGGACATCAACGCAATAATAAATCAGGCCCGAGGACCCTAAAGCTCTTCCGCAACAATCGCAACGGCACATTCTCCGACATAACTCGCAGCGCCGGCCTCGATATAGAAATGTACGGCATGGGAGTAGCCATTGGCGATTACGACAACGACGGTTTCCCCGACATCCTCATCACTTGTGTAGGTCAGAACCGTCTCTTCAGAAATACCGGCAAAGGAACCTTCGTCGATGTTACTAAGTCGAGCGGATTAGCCGGACGTCAAGCAATGAGCACCTCCGCCTTGTGGTTTGATTATGACCGCGATGGGTTGCTCGACCTATTTGTATGTAACTATGTAAAGTGGTCTGCCGAGCACGATGTATTCTGCAGCCTCGATGGCAAGCACAAATCCTATTGCACGCCCGAGGCCTACCGCGGGGAAACCTGCTGGCTCTTCCATAATCGCGGCAACGGAACCTTTGAAGATGTCACAGCAACCAGCGGAATTTTCGACAGCAGTTCGAAATCGCTGGGCGTAGCCATGCTCGACTACGATCACGATGGTTGGCCGGACTTGTTAGTAACAAACGACACGCAGCCCAATAAACTCTATCGCAATCAGCGCAACGGTACCTTCAAAGATATAGCTGTCGATGCAGGAATCGCTTTTTCTCCCGAAGGTAGAGCCCGCGCCGGCATGGGCGTTGACGCAGCCGACTTTGAAAATTCAGGCAGCCCTGGCGTCGCCATAACGAACTTCGATAACGAAATGACCGGCCTCTATCGCCTCTCGGATGGCGGTAACTACATCGACATCGCCCTGCCCAGTGGAATAGGAATGGCGTCAAAAGATAAGCTGGGGTTCGGATGTGTGTTTCTCGACGCCGATCTCGACGGCGCGCTCGACTTAGCCGTTGTCAATGGCCACATCGACGATACCGTTCGCGACGTCAGAGGAGTCGGATACGCTCAGCCACCACAACTTTTTCTCAACCGCGGCAATGGAACATTTGTAGACGTAGCAACCGCGCTCGGCGGCGGTTTCAGTCAGCCCAAAGTCGGACGCGGTCTTGCCTATGGTGATTTCGATCGCGACGGCGACTTAGATATGCTTATTACAACCAACAACGGTTCGCCCTATCTCTATCGCAACGACCAGACTGCCGGCAACCACAGCATGCGCATTTGCCTCGTTGGGACAAAGTCGAATCGCGATGCCATCGGCGCAACTGTCAAACTTTTCCACGGCACATCGAATACCACGCCAAACCAGTCGCGCCTGGTCAAGGGAGGATCGAGTTATCTGTCGCAATCGGAACTGCCCATAACTTTCGGTCTCGGCAATCGAAATAAAATCGCGAGTCTAGTGATCGAATGGCCCAGCGGAAGGACCGAGGAATACAAGAACCTAGCCGCTGGCCGAGCCTATGAATGCGTGGAAGCAAAGGGAATCACCGCTCAATCAGGTTTCTAACACTCCTCGCGCTCCACTCCAACACCTCCTGCCGCGCAGCGCATGACGTTATGCATGCACGTTGAGGCTACCCGAACTTCCATATACCCTCTCTAACACGGAGACAGTGCCATCAGCAGCGCTGGAAGACTCGGAGGAGGTGTTTACATTCAACGTGCCAAGTAATTCACTAACTAGTTGCCCTGCCTCGTTTGCTACGCTGGCTTCATTTGTCTGCGATGGCGCGTTACGGTTCTTAAGATCGTTCTTCACCGTAGCAAATGCCGACTGCGCCGTCGATAAATCTCCTGCCCCCAGGGCATTTCCCAGCGCGGTTAGATCGGAAGAGAGCTGAGAATTGTTCGACGCCGTGCCGCCGGCATTTTCGAGGTTTTTGTTCAGCGATTGCAAACTATCGAATGCCGATTGAGCGCCGTTCAAATCACCCGACGTAAGGCTGTTTTGTAGTGTTTCTAACGTCGCTTGCAGTTGCGTGGAGTCACTAGCCGCCAGCACCGACTGCCGCAGACTTGCAGCTGAAATCGGGGTTATCCCCATAATGTCACCTTCCGCGGGATTGTTAGCCTATTCCCGCTTGTCTATCCCATCGACAACTCGCTCGAAATCTTTAGGACGCCGCCATCGGCTTCTCCAGAACAGGTAACTCTGGTGCGTATCAACCGACGGCGCTCCCTGGCCATAACTCCTTAACCCATTCATAACTAAGCCTGAAGGCTATTTTCGTCCCAACCAACCTCACCCCGAACCCAGCGTCCGTCGCCCTCCTCGACAAAAATTGTGCAAACAGATGACACGCTGTTGACAACCCGCCCGCAGCCTCACAACTAGCATTCGACTGCCGGCAAAACGAAAAAAACCGTTCTGCTCCAGTGCGCACAATCCAAGGAGGATTCTGTTATGCAGCGTCACAAGATTGCCTTTACGATTTCTCTGGGCCTTGCCCTGTTGCTCGTTTCCAGCGCAGCCTTCGCTCAGTATCAACTTACTAACTTGGACTCGAACCAGATAGGTTGGGCAAAACATATCGATCCCCTGCAGGTAAACGGCTGGGGCCTCGCTCGCAGCTCTGGCGGCCCCTTCTGGGTCAGCGATCAAGGCTCGGGCTGGTCGACCATCTACAACGGTCAAGGCGTCAAGCAAGGCCTCGAAGTCCTGATTCCAGCGGCCGGCGCGGGTCCCGGACAGCCCACCGGTATCGTCTTCAACGGCACCGGAGAGTTTCCCGTGGAAGGATGGTCCGCGTTTTTCATCTTCGCAACCCTGGACGGAACCATCAGCGGCTGGGCTCCGCAGTCCAATCCCAACGCCGCGATTATCGCCGTGAATAATTCCGCGGCTGGCGCGAGTTACACCGGTCTGGCGATTACCAATCACGCTTCAGGGAATATGATTTACGCCGCCAATCTTGCCAAGAACGCAGTCGAGGTGTACGACGGGAATTTCAACCTCGTCAATACGTTTACCGACAGCACGCTGCCCACGGGCTACGCCCCGTTCGGTATTGCGGACATTGGTGGATTGGTCTATGTGGCGTTTGCCCAGGCTGACGAGGCGCCTGGCGGCTACATCGACGTCTTCCAAGAGGATGGCACACTCGTTAAAACGCTGGCACACGGCACGCCCTTGGATCAGCCCTGGGGCTTTGCTGTGGCTCCGAGTAACTATGGCCCGCTCAGCAACAGCCTGCTCGTCACGAACAACACGAACAGCGGCACCATCAATGCCTTCAATCTGCAGACCGGTCAGTTTGTCGGCACCGTCAAAGACACAAGCGGCAAGAACATCATTATCGACCAGCTATGGGGGATCGAGTTCGGAGGAGGCACGGCCAACGACGGCAATACCAACCAACTTTTCTTTACCGCCGGCCCGCATAATAACCTGGCGGGAACCTTTGGGGTGATCAGCTTTAAGTAGCGGCCTTCCACTAACGTAGCGCGAAATAAGTTTTTTATTGCCCGCGAAAGCTGCGCTCAGTCGGCTTTCGCGGGTTTTTGTTTGTACGCGTTGCAATGCGCTATTCACTCAAGTTGACCGAACCGCAATCCCCACCCTAGTATGTCCCTGCGAAATCAGCGCTGACTCTCGGGGGAATCCATGCGCCACTTTATCTATGCCACGCTGTCTTGTCTGATCTTTTTCTGCGCAGCGCTTTTCGGTACACGCGCCAACGCTGAGGGTTTGAGCAGCGGCGATCTCTCCCGCCTGCGCTCCATCGGCAGTGTCGCGATCTCGCCCGACGCCCGCTACATTGCTTACACGATCACGATGCGCGATCAACCCGGCCGCCCATCCGGGCAACTTTGGGTGATGGATCTGAGCGCCCAGAAAAGCGTTCGCCTCGGCGGAGACAAGCCCGCCAGCGCCCCGCTCTGGTCCGCCGACAGCAAGTGGGTCGCGTTCCACGGCAGCGATGGCGACAAGAGCAGCCTCCTGATTGCGCATCCTGACGGCAGCGGCGCTACCGCCCTCGCACCGCTAGCAGGCTCGAATTCTCCCCTGCCCGATACAGGGAAGGAGATCGCGTGGTCGCCCGACAGCAAACAAATCGCCTTCATTTCTTCGACGCCTGACGACCGCGCCGCCGAAGCCAGCGGCGATCCCATGGTCATTACGCGTTATCTCTACAAGCCCGACTATGGCGAAGGCCTCTCTCGCTTCAATGACAATCAGCGCCTCCACATTTTCGCAGTGGACATAGGTTCGAAGAAAATACGCCAGCTCACTCAGGGAAATTACGACGAACATTCCATCGATTGGTCACCCGATGGAAAGCAACTCGTCTTCGCTTCCAATCGTGAACCAAATCAGGACGAATTCTTTAACTATGACTTATTCACCTTACAACTCGCCGATAACAGCATCCATCGCCTGACCGCAACCGAATATTGCGAATATGCTCCGCGCTGGTCGCCTGACGGCAAATCGATCGCCTATCTCGGTACCCGCCGCGGCCTCACCGATCGTGAAACTACCATGGAAGATACGCATGTCTGGCTGATGAACGCCGACGGCAGCAATCGCCGCGAAATTGGTAACGTCATCGACAATCGGCAAAATCCGCCCCAGTGGACACCTGAAGGAAGCGCCGTTTACTTCACCGTCCAGGAACGCGGCAGTTATCATCTCGTACGCCTGCCAATCTCTCGCGGCCGGCCGGAATATGTCGTCAACGGAGACGGTGGCGTGGGCTCCTGGTCGGTCGCCAACAGCGGCGCCGTCGCTTACTCTTTCTTCACGCCCCACGATGCCTCCGAACTCTATTACAAGTCCGGCTCCGCTGCTCCACGCCAACTTACTGACCTCAACCATGAACTTCTTGCGGGTAAGTCCATTGCCGATGTTGAATCCTTCACTTTTCTGAGTAATGACAACCGCTTTGAGGTAGAAGCGCTCCTCACCAAGCCGATTGGCTTAGATGTAAATGCCATGGCCAAGTATCCGCTAATTGTAATAATCCATGGCGGACCACACGGGCAAAACGGCCCGGGCTTTAGTTTCAAACAACAAGTCTATGCAGCCCACGGCTACGCCGTGCTCAACGTGAACTACCGCGGATCGACTGGTTATGGCCAAAAATTTGCCGACGCCGTTTTCGGCGACCAGGACGGCGATGAGGGTCAGGACGTTCTCTACGGTGTCAGCGCAGCTGTTCACCGTTATTTATGGATTGATCGAGAGCGCATGGGCATCGAAGGAGTAAGCTACGGCGGTCAACTGACCGATTGGCTCATAACTCAGACAAACGAATTCAAAGCTGCGATCCCCACCGCCGGCATCGCAAACTTAGTAAGTTATAACTACATGACTTATTACAACCAATATGAAGAAATGGAATTCGGCCAGTTCCTGCACCAGGGAAATCTGATGGACGTTGCCTGGGAGCGCTCAGCCCTGAAGCACATCGCCGCCGCCCATACGCCAACCCTCATCATTCACGGCGAAAACGATAACGACGTCCCGATTGCCGAAGCCGAGCAGCTTTTCGTGGCGTTGAAAGACGTAGGCGTGGATACGGTTTTCCTCCGCTATCCCCGCGAAGGCCATGGCTTATCCGAGGTCAAACATCAAATCGACGCAATGGACCGGTCGATAGCCTGGTATGAGAAGCATTTTCCCAAGAAAGGAGAGGAAGGTGTAACCAATGTTCAGCCGTAGATTCAGCCGGAGGACGACGCTGAAAACTACTTGCTAACTGCCGGCAAACTAACTCGCTTCGCAATGTGATCCTTAATCCAGTGGCTATCCCACCACTCCTTGGGATCAATCTGCACGCCCCCAAGTTGCATGCTGAAATGAATGTGATCTCCGCCCGCCATCCCCGTCTGCCCGCTCTTGCCCATGATCTGGCCGCGTTTCACCATGTCGCCTTCGTGCACCGCAATCTCACTCAAGTGCCCGTAAATAGTCTGCAAGCCATAACCGTGGTCCAGCACAATGCAATTGCCATAGATGCCCAGTGGAGCCGCATAGATCACGCGCCCATCGTTCGAAGCCTCCACGCCCACGTGCTGCGTAATCGAGAGATCGTAGCCCAGGTGGACCTGCTGATCGATCTTCTTCCCGTGATAAATGTAGTTCCGCACATCGGCAAAACTAGACTCCACCTTCGAGTTATGCTGCTGCAGAAAAGGTTCCGACCACAAAAAACGGGGCTCCGTCTTTAATCGCAAGTCCGACAGCACCTTATTATTCGCCTTTCGCATCTCACTGTTAATCTTCACGAACCGCGCCACCAGGTCACCCGAACCATTCGGATCCAACTCGTTGGTGACCTTCTCCATGAAGCGATCGTCAAGCTGCAAATCGCGAACGCGGTATTTCGGTTGCTCTTTCTTAGGAAACTGAAACGCCATCGGCGCAGTCACTTCATTGCCCGCGGGATTCTTTGCATACACAATCGGAGCCGTGCCCACCGGCATATTCCACGCGAAAGCGAATAGCGAAAAAAGCCCTGGCTTTCCATCCGGCATCGGCCAGCCGCGGAAAGTCTGGCTGCCCACACGCACACCAGCTTCAGTCCAGTATCCGCCAACACTAAAAGTCGCGAGATCGGCCATGCCGAGGTAAAGGTAGTGCTCGTCGGAATCGACCGTCAGCGTCGGCGGCTGCGTCACGACCGTCACATCGCGTTCCAGTCGCGCCGTCTTACCGAGAAAGTCGTCCGACGTAGCTTCGATAATCAATCGCGCCTTGCCGTCCTTCAGTTGCGGGACGGTTTTGGTTCCAGTCACAACGTTCAACACACTGTCGGAGACACCACGCCGCCAAAAGATACGATGCGCCGGTTGCGTGATTTCGTCGGCGCGATAGCTCGCGCCATTTTGTTCGACCAAAACCGCAAGATGCCGCACCCCGTGCGGATCGCTAACCTCGATCGCCAGCGGAGTCGCGCGGCCAATTGCCGTAGCCGAAGCGTCCAGACGCACCGCCGGAGTGTCCGAGAGCGCCACCAGGAGCACAACCGGCAACACGATCACTACAACCAGAATGAGTAGAAGAGTTCTCACTGCAGAGCTTCAGCATAGCACGCGGAGAATCGAATCAAGCGCCCAAGCATCCAAGCGCTCAACATGCCTCAAACGCCCATCGCGGCATCAGCCTGCCCGCTCCACCAACTCTCAGGAATGTTAGTCTTCTTCAGGCCCACGGAGACGCCAGCTTGATTCGCCGGGTTTTTAAAGCATTTCAATATCGCGATTTCCGGCTGATGTGGATTGGCGCCTGCACCTCCAGCATCGGCACCTGGATGCAAATCGTGGCCCAGGGCTGGCTCATCTACCGCCTCAGCCACTCCGCCTTTCTGCTCGCTCTCGATCAATTTCTGGGCGGCATTCCCATTTTTCTCTTCTCGCTGCTCGGCGGCGTAGTGGCCGACCGCGTCGAACGCCGCAAAATTCTCCTCGCCTCCCAATACGTGCAGATGACTACCGCCGGCCTCCTCACCATCCTCGTCGCGATCGGCCGCGTCCACGTCTGGCACATCCTCTGCCTTTCTTTTATCTCCGGATTTGCCCAAGCCTTCGGCGGCCCTGCCTACCAGGCGCTCATCCCGACGCTCGTCGACAAAGAAGATATGCCGAACGCTATCGCCCTCAATTCCATCCAGTTCAACGTAGCGGTCATGGTCGGCCCCGCTCTGGCCGGGCAGACCTTGGCAAAGCTCGGCGAGAAATGGTGTTTCGGGCTTAACGCACTCTCGTTTCTCGCGCCGATCATTTCGCTCTCGATTATCACCACCCGCTTCTTGCCCGTGAAGACGACGGATTCCGTCCTCTCCAGCCTCAAGCAAGGCATTCGCTTCACGCGCCAGCAAAGCTCCATGGGAGCACTGATTATTCTTGCTTTCTGCATGACTGCCTTGGGCATGCCTATGCGCACGTACTTCCCGGTTTTCGTAAAAGATATTTTTCATCGCGGCCCCGAAACCTACGGCAATCTCCTCGCGCTCATGGGCATCGGTTCGATTTGTGGTTCGCTCGCCATCGCCGGTGCCGGCAACATCAAGAGGAAGGGCCTGGTAGCGTTGGGCGCGCTCATCTGCCTGGGCGCAGGAATTTCCGGCTTTGCTTTATCGAAATATCTACCACTGAGCGAGGTCTTACTGGTTCTCGTCGGCGCCTCGATGATGGCCGTTTTCGCCACCGTGAATTCGCTGGTCCAGCTGATAACGACAAATGAAATGCGCGGCCGCGTCATGAGCGTCTACAACGTTGCCTTCCGCGGCGGCATGCCCATGGGCAATCTCCTCTCCGGATGGCTAGTCCCGCTCTTCACCGCGCCCATAGTGTTAAGCGTCAACGGATTCATTCTGATTTTGCTGGCCCTATACTTCTTATTGATTCAAAGGAAACTGGCGGCGCTCTAAAATCAGGTCACAGGTTACGGGTGATAGGAAAATCTTAAAACCAAAACCTTCGATCCCGATTTTCCTGTCACCTGTAACCTGTGACCTGTCACCGCTCCACGATGCTCGTCGCGCCCACCAACCCGCACCCTACTCAGCGCAAGCTGGTCTTAGCCCTCTTGCTCGTAGCGCTCACGCTCGCTGTCTACAATCCCGTAGCGCGCAACGGCTTTCTGAAATACGATGACGACCACTACGTCACCGATAACCCTCACGTCCAAGCCGGTCTACGATGGGCGACGCTGACTTGGGCGTTCACTTCCTTCGATCAGGCCAACTGGCATCCGCTAACCTGGCTCTCTCACGCTCTCGATTGCCAACTCTTTCGACTCAATCCCGTCGGCCATCACTACACCAACCTGCTTCTGCATGCCGCGAACGCCCTTCTCCTGTTCCTCATTCTCCAATGGTTCACCGGATACACCGCTCGCAGCCTGATGGTCGCTGCCCTCTTCGCCGTCCATCCCCTCAACGTCGAGTCCGTAGCCTGGGTCGCGGAGCGCAAAAACGTCCTCTGCATGTTTCTTCTCCTGCTAACCCTAGCGGCCTATGGATGGTACGTCCGCCATCCCGGCACTGTGCGTTACTGTGCGGTCGCAGCTCTATTCGCGATGAGCCTGATGTCGAAGCCCATGTCCATCACGCTCCCCCTATTGCTGTTGTTGCTGGATTATTGGCCGCTAAGAAGATTAGCGGTGAGGCGCTCGGCAGCTCTCAGCCAAACTAACGTAGGGACAGACGCCCCCGTCTGCCCAGCCGAGCAAAGCTCGGCACCCGTCGGCAATCAAGAAACTGTCCAGTTCGCCAAGTGCACCCACTCCCCCTGGTATCTCCTCCGCGAGAAACTCCCACTGCTAGCGCTCTCGCTAGCCAGCGCCCTCACGACGATCTATGCCCAACGTTCCGGCGGAGCCGTCCTAACTCGCGCCGCCCACTCTCCGCTCCTGCGGCTGAAAAATGTAATCGTCTGCTACGTCCTCTACATCCAGAAAACACTCTGGCCCTCCCATCTAGCCGTCCTCTATCCCTACCCGCGCCCGCGCGCGCTTCCGTTGTGGTTAGTTGCCATCTGCGCGCTGATCCTCGTCGCCATCACCGCCGCTGTACTGAAATATCGCCGCCGCCAATATCTCGTAGTCGGCTGGCTCTGGTATCTCGGCACCATGGTTCCAATGATCGGCCTGATCCAGGTCGGAAACCAGGCTATGGCCGATCGCTACGCCTATCTCCCCGTGATCGGCCTCTTCATCATGATCGTCTGGTCCGCCGCCGATTGCGCCAACTCGCTTTCGGCCAATAGCGCCTCACAAAATTCTCTCGCCATAAAATCTCTGGCCGCAGTCGCCGTCATCGTCCTCTTCGCGCTGTCCGCCGTCACCCGCATCCAGATCACTTACTGGCACGACGATTTCTCCCTCTGGTCGCACGCCCTCGCTGTCACCAGCAAAAATTATGTAGCCGAAAACAATTTCGCCAACGCCTTAGCCAACCAGGGACGATACGACGAAGCCATTCTCCACTTCCGCGCTGCTGCCGCTCTCGAGCCCGGAGATCCCGTCAGCCAACTCAACCTCGGCATCTACGCTCAGCAACACGCCGACCCCCAACAAGCCATCTCGCGCTACAACGCAGTCCTTGCACTGGCGACGGATCCTCAAATTCGCGGCGCCGCCTATGCCAATCTCGGCACCGTCTACTTCGCTCTTCATGATTATTCGCAGGCCCAGCAGAACTTCCTCTCCGCCCTGCAACTGCAGATTATCTTTCCCGCCGTTCTTCTCGATATGGGTTTGATCGAACAGAAGACAGCTGAGAAGGCCGAGCACAATGCCGCGCAGAAAAGTGACGCTTGGAATCACGCCGCCGAATACTTCGCACGCTACGCCGCCCTCGAGCCAAGCGACGTAGCCTACCTGCTGCTCGCCGATGCTCTTCAGCACGCCGGCCGTCCCAACGATGCCGCCGCCGCCAATCAGCAAGCCCTGCGCCTATCCAATGACATCGCCCGCGCCCGCCAGCGAGCGGCAGAGCTGGTCAAGCAATAATCCGACAAACTCGCTGACTGGTATCCGGTCGGGGGATTTTGAGTGTAAACGGGATTTTTCAACAACTACGTAACCACTAGATCGCGTCATACACCTAAGTAACAGGATGTCATCATCTTCCGCAGACGTTCTCCTATAGACTGAAAACGTGACACGCAGGTCTGAGTACTGCATACCACTAGCGGCTGCACTCGGAGGGATGCTTCTTTGGGCGGCAATGCTATCTCCTCGGTGCGCGGGTCAAACCGGTGATTCGCCCCGTTCTCCCTCCAAGGAAGTGGCGGCGTACACGGGCTGCTATCAGCTGAGTATGGGGCATTGGTGGCCTTGGTCTTTCGGCGAGGACACCAAATACGTGACACCGCCCAGCCGTATCGAACTCTCATCGGATTTAGGTACAAACGGGTTTCAAAAAAATCAACTGCTAATTCGTGTCGTTCCAGCTCAAAAGAGCACAGTCTCGGGAGGGAGAGGTGCGTCATTTTGGGAAGTGCAGCCAAGCAATCGCGTTGACCTATTTTGGACGGATGGCTTTACGGGAGTCACCCTGAAGTTGGAAAGGCAGGGGAACGAGCTACGCGGTTGGGCACATCCCCATTTCGACGCAGCGCGGCTCGTCCCGCGTATCGCTCAGGTGAAAGCCCAACGAATAGCGTGCGATGCGCCCTAGTTGTGATGCTGCACACGACGTAGTTGACGAAATCAGGCGATTTCACAACTTTGCGCCGTTTGTTCGCCGTCTCAAAACCCACCGCCAATCTGCGGAAA
>JBEKXO010000103.1:0-15339 GCA_049511995.1 Terriglobales bacterium | reverse complement strand
GAGCGATCGGCGGTTTTCGTCCCGTCTCGACGAGATGACGCGGGTGCAAACTCGCTCGGTGATTTGCGTACCGTTGCGCTCCAAACACCGTGTCCTCGGCGTGATTCAGCTGATCAACGCCAATGTTGGACTGAGCGAGCAGGAATTATTCTTTCTCCAGGCCTTGTGCGATTACGCCGCAATTTCGATTGAGAACGCACGCTCGGTCGAAAAAATTCAGGAACTGACCATCACCGACGATTGCACGGGATTGTTCAATGCGCGCCATCTGCACAAGACGCTCGAGACCGAGGTTTATCGTTCGGCGCGTTTCGGCTACCAGTTCAGCGTAATCTTTATCGACCTCGATCACTTCAAGCAGGTCAACGACACCCACGGACATCTCGTAGGAAGCCGGTTGCTCGCCGAAGTCGGATACCTGATTAAAGCCCAGCTGCGACTGATCGATTTCGCCTTCCGCTATGGTGGAGACGAGTTCGTCGTTCTATTGCCGCAAACCAGCAAAGATCAGGCGGTGGTCGTTGCAAAACGTTTGCAGGACTCTCTGCGTATGGGAACTTTCTGCAGCGAGCAGGGCTTGAATTTAAACGTGCGAGCCAGCATGGGTCTTGCGACATTCCCGAACGATGCGCAGACGCCCCACGACATCATCCGCCAGGCCGACGAAATGATGTATGTGGTGAAGAACACCAGCCGCGACAATATTGGCGTCGCCTCGCGCGGTGTGATGGAAACGTAGGCACACATTCCGCGTTACTAGTCCGCATTCCTCATAACCTTTGGCCGGACCGGCTAACCATGTAGCCATCAGGGCTTTACCGTATTCAAATCCAACCTCAAGAAGCTCCAATATTGCTCCAAAACGCCCACCGATTACGGCAACTGGGCCCGTCCCGTGCGGCATCTCAATGACGCTAGTTTGGTTGTAAATCTTCCTGAGGTTTTCAAGAGGTAGTATGTCTTGCAGTATTCGTCCCCGGTTTCTCGCTTTCATCATGACCTTTGCCAGCGCAGTTCTGGCATCCTCACAGGTCGCGTCTTCACAAACTGACATCGGCAATACCGTTCAAGTCACTTCGCCGGTTGCTTACGTTTACGTAACCAGCAGCCCGGGTGGTAGCGCGAACCAGATCAACGCTTACGCGGCCGCTTCCAACGGAGGTCTCAGCGCGGTGCCAGGATCTCCATTTTCTAGCCCCGTAAATTACATTGCACTCAACGGCGGATGGCTGTTTGGCACGGACGGAATGAATATCGATTCATTTTCTATCGCCGCGAACGGTTCGCTGACGCAGGTCGACACCTTGGAAGTGGAACCGGAGGGCGGGCTTGTCAATCTTTTTCTCGACCACACCGGAACATCGCTCTACACCGATTACTTTACGGAGAACAACGAGTACATGGCCTACAGCATTGAAAACTCGACGGGCCAGCTCGCCTACATCGACAATATTATGGGTGGACCGGGGATTGGGAGCGAGGCCAGTTTCATCGGCGACAACGAATTTGCCTACTCCTCGAGCTGCTATCACTTCACCCCTTACATTTACGGACTGCAGCGCAGCAACGATGGGGCAATTACACTGTTGAACATCAATCCGCCTCTTCCGGCGGTGCCATCGGGTGGGTTTTATTGTCCATGGTCAGCGGCGGCCGATCCTACCAATCACTTGGCGATTGCGATGCAACCGTTGGACTCGAACTGGTCCCCTATCGGTCCGTATCAACTGGCATCCTACACTGCCGATAGCGCTGGCAACCTGACCACATCGAGCACGTTCTCGAACATGCCTAAGGTGAAGGTTGGCGGTGTCATCGATTATTGGATGTCCCCCTCGGGCAAGTTCCTCGCAGTCGGAGGAAGTTCAGGATTGCAGGTTTTTCATTTTAACCGCGCCAATCCCATCACGAAGTACACCGGATTGCTCACCAGTGATTCAATTGATCAGATTTTTTGGGATAATGACAACCACTTGTACGCGCTCAGCCGCACAGGCGGGAAGTTGTATGTATTTACGGTGACCGCAAAGAGCGTAACCCATGCCCCGGGCTCTCCTCACGCTATCACCGACCCGGAGTACATCATCGTGTTGCCGAAAACGTAGCAACGAAATCTTTCGGCACGCATAGGGCGTACGGTCATGAGTACGCCCTATTTGTTTATCGCGGAACATTGTTATTGTTTGTCTCGCTTTTGCAATTCTCCGGGTTGGTCGCGCTTTGGTTGCGCCTCGTTCGGGTCTGGCTTCCATGTGAACGCGTTGGCGGGCGCCGCAGGATTAACGCCGAAATCCCACACATAAAGATTCATTCCTTCGGTGCCGAGCATCTCGGCGATTGCGTATTCGCCCGGCGCGAGCGGTTCGGTGGGCGCGATCTTAACCCAGCCCCCAGTCATGGTCGTGGAGGTGGTCGCGACAAAACGTTCGTCGGTCTTCATCTTTCCGTTCACCGCAACCTTGACGGCTCCAGCAAAGCGTTTGCCGTTCTTCAGGTCGATGCGAATCATCTTGAAGCGGTCGTTGTTACTGGCGGCGTTGGAGGGCGCGGCCGTTGCACCGTCAGCGGGCGTCGCGCTTGCGGTTGCCGACGTGGGCGAATTCCGGTCGGGATCGACATTGATATAGATCGAAGGCACAGTCGTGTGCGATTGAATCTTGGAATGTGGCCCGGGTAGTTCGACGTTTTGCTTGGCGCCCGCCAGCGGATTGATCACCGCGCGCAGAATATTCGTCTTGCTGGTCTTTTCCACGTCGCCGCCCGATTGTTTTAGCTCAGCCAGTTCTGGCTGATTCTCGAAAGTATCGAGGAGAAAAATGCCGCCTTCGTCGGGCAAGCGCAGACCGGGCGCAACCTGCGGCGAACGGGCTTGTTCGGCTTTCCGTTCGGCCTCCAGTTCTTTGTCGAGTTCGACGGCTTCCGGAGCGAGGGCACCATCCTTGCGTCCCTGCTCGAACTTGTCGGTTGCGTCCCAGTCAATGAGCGACTTGGGTATTTCCTCCCACTCGCCGCGCTCAGCGCTGTAATAGCGCACGCGGTCGCCGTGAATCTCATACTTGGTAACGGACTGGTAGGTGCCATCCTTCAGGATGAGGCGACGGGCTTGGTTCTGAGCGGGACTCGCAACCGGAAGAGCAAGAAAGAACGCCAAACCGAGAGCGGCAGCGAGAATATCTCTCACCCTGGGAGTTGGAAATTTCATCTGGAGAACATTATCGCCCCTGCCGCTCCCACCGCAAAATTAGATGCGGGTGCATGAGCGATCTCCTGGTGATATGCGCTGATTGACTGCTCCGTTTCATCCACGTAAGATTCGCGCCATCGGTCGGCGACACGCCAACGACAAATATGATCGGCGAAACCATCTCTCACTACCGGATTGTCGAGAAGCTGGGCGGCGGCGGGATGGGTGTCGTTTATAAAGCCGAGGATGTCAAACTCGGCCGCTTTGTCGCGCTAAAATTCCTGCCCGATGATGTCGCGCAAGACCCTCAGGCTCTCAGCCGCTTCCAGCGCGAAGCCAAAGCTGCCTCCGCTCTCAATCACCCCAACATTTGCACCATCTATGAGATCGACGAAGTAGGCGGCCGGACATTTATTTCGATGGAATTGCTGGAAGGGCAGACCCTCCGGCACCGGATCGCCGGAAAAGCATTAGACCTCGAAACCTTGCTGTCGCTCGCAATCGAGATTGCCGATGCGTTGAACGCCGCACACGCAAAGGGTGTGGTTCACCGTGACATCAAGCCTGCCAACATCTTTGTAACGGACCAAGGACACGCTAAGGTTCTAGACTTTGGGCTGGCGAAGGTTGCGTCGGCCGGCGGTTCTTCGGGCGACATCGCATCGGCCAACACGCGCACGATGGACGACCAGCACCTTACCAGCCCTGGTTCTACGCTCGGTACCGTCTCTTACATGTCTCCCGAGCAGGTGCGAGCCAAGGAACTTGATGGCCGCACGGATTTGTTCTCGTTGGGAGCAGTTCTGTACGAGATGGCCACGGGCGCGCTGCCGTTTCGCGGGGAAAGTTCAGGAGTGATCTTCAAAGCCATTCTGGATGGGACGCCAACGCCAGCCGTGCGTCTGAATCCCGATCTGCCGGCCGACTTGGAACGCATCATCAATAAATGCCTGGAGAAAGATCGCAACCTGCGCTACCAGCATGCTTCCGAGATCCGCACCGACCTGCAACGGGTGAAGCGCGACAGCGAGTCGGCGAGATTCGCAGCGCCCGGTGAGCAGGGCACGAAACCGCAAACCGCTGCTCGCTTCCGCATCGGCGCAAAAACGAAGATGCTGATTGCCGCAGTAGCGGCGCTGGCCGCGCTGGTTGTGGGGTTTGCCGGATACCGCCGGTATGAAGCCCATTCCGCACCGGCCTCAGCGAACGTGGCGGCGAAGCCGTCGATCGCGGTGCTCCCGCTCGAAAATCTCAGCTCCGATCTTGACGGTGCGTACTTCGCCGATGGCATGACGGATGAGATCACGACCAAGCTTTCCAAAATTCAGGCGATCAACGTGGCTTCGCATTCGGCGGTTGCATCGCTGAAGACTGCGCCAGCCGATGCCGCGGAAACCGGACGCCGGCTGGGCGTGCGTTACCTTCTGGAAGGCAGCGTGAGGAAGTCAGCAGATCAGGTAAGGGTCAACGTGCATCTGGTCGATTCATCTACAGGGTTCGACGCGTGGGCCGAGGACTTCAAGGGCGAGACGAAGGATGTGTTTTCGCTGCAGCAGCAAACCGCGCTGAAAATTGCGCAGGCACTCGATCTGAAGTTGAGTCCTCAGGAAAAACGGGGCTTGGAGCGGCGCTACACGCAAAATCCGGAGGCATACGAAGCGTACATCATCGGGCGCGCGCTGGCAGAGCATGACGACCAGCCCGAGAAGTTAGAGGCGGCGCGCAGCCACTTCGAGCAGGCGCTGAAGCTCGACCCGGAATATGCGCCGGCTTTGGCGGGTCTCGCGCAGGTGGAAGGCTACTACTATCGCAACGTCGACTCACAGCCAGTTCACCTGGAGCGTGCCGAGCAACTTGCCCAACGGGCGGTTGCCGCCGCACCAGATCTGGTGGAGGCGCGAATCGCCCTTGGCTATGTCCACGGCTGGAAGTACGAGTATGCGAAGGCCGCGGAAAACCTTCGGGAGACCGTCCGGCTGGACCCCGAGAATTCACACGCGTGGGACGCGCTTTCGTGGGTCCTTGCCTACGAGCAGCCGCCGGAGGCGGTCGAGGCCGAGAAAGCGGCGCGAGAGGCGATTCGTCTGGAGCCGCCCATGCCGGTCGCCCATTATCATCTCGGCCGCGCGCTTCTATTACAGGGACGCTATGAGGAAGCTAGCAAAGCCATCGAGCGCGAAGCAGAATTGGGGGACGCTAAGTATGCGGATCTTGGAGAGGCCCAGGTTTATCTGGCTCAAGGGAACTATGACGCGGCGATAGCCCGGCTGTTGAAGGATGGTGAACCAAAGGAGGCGATCAACAGCTACTTTCTAAGCGCTGCCTACGCTGCGAAAGGTGACAAAGAGAAAGCTCTGACCACGCTGCAAAAAACCTTCGGCCTTGGTTATCGCGATTTTGCCGCCATCGAAGGAAGTCCGTATTTTGCTTCCTTGCGCTCGGACCCGCGATTCCAGCAACTCATCCACCGCTACCGGCAGTAGCTGCCGTTTTACCCCGTGTTGTGCAGGCCGGCGGCGATGCCATTCATCGTAGCTCCCAATGCGTAGTCGAGGCCGGGATCAGCGACCGAATCCGGAGCGGCACGCTTGCGGCGCAGCAGATCGACTTGAATCAGGCTGAGCGGATCGACATACGGATTGCGCAGGCGTATGGAGCGGGAAAGAACGGAATTCTTTTCCAGCAAATCGCTTTGGCCGGTGATGGCTAGAATCACGCGAGACGTGCGCTCGAATTCCTGGCGCAGCATTTCGAAGACGCGGTCGCGGAGGGCGGCGTCGATTACAAGATCGGCATAGAGACGGGCGATGGCAAAGTCGGCTTTAGCCATGGCGATTTCGACGCTGCCGATCAGACTCGCGAAGAGCGGGAATCCGTGCATCATTTCGCGTAGAAGTTCGGCGTTGGTTGGCATGCGCGACGCGAAACGATCGAGAGCGTAGCCAACCCCAAACCATGCAGGAACCGCGTGGCGGCTCTGCATCCAGCCGAAGACCCAGGGGATGGCGCGCAGATCGTTCAGGCTGCGAGTTGCGGCACGGCGAGCGGGACGGGAGCCAATGCGTGCGTACTCCAGTTCATTGACCGGCGTGGCTTGTTCGAAATATTCGAGAACCTCGGAATTTTCTGCAATGTGTTGCCGGTAGAAATTGTAAGCTTCCGAGGACATCATCTCCATCGCTTCATGCCAGCGCTGCATGGCTTCGGGCGACGCCTGGCTCGGCATAGTGATCGCTTCGAGGCAGGCCGCGATCATGACTTCGAGATTCCACTCCGCGAGCACCGGGTCGGAATACTTCCAGCTCAGCACTTCGCCCTGCTCCGTGATGCGTATCTCGCCCGAGAAGTCGCCGGTGGGCTGGGCCAGGATAGCTGCGTGGGTCGGCCCTCCACCGCGGCCGACCGTGCCGCCCCGGCCATGAAACAGCCGCAGATTGACGCCGCATTCCCGCGCGATCTCATGCAGACGATGCTGCGCCTTATGCAGTTCCCACGTGCTGGTGAGCATGCCGCCATCTTTATTGGAATCGGAGTAGCCGAGCATGACTTCGTGCTTGCGCCTCCAGGAATCAAGCAGTGGCTCGAACTCGGGAGATTTCCAGACGCGGAGCATGATTTCCGGCGAGGAACGCAGCGCGTCGATCGACTCGAACAGAGGCACAGGCATAAGGCCAGGATCTCCGCTGCGGGCAGCGACCGATACCCCTCCGAGCGCGGCCAGCCGGATCACGGCGAAAATGTCATGTTCGGATTGAGTGTTGCTGATTACGAAATTGCGAATGGCTTTTGGTGAGTGCGTCTTTTTCAGTTTGGCGATGGTATGGAAAGTTTGTAGCAGTTCGAGCGAGGCCGGGGAAAGCTCGGGCTGAAGCTGAGCGGTTCTTGTCGAGGGCTCTTCTGCTGACTCCACTTCGGCGAGCGCCCGCGAATTCACGCCGGCGTGTTGGCGAATATCAAGCGCATGCAAGTGGAATCCAAAGGTCTGCACCTTGCGCAGCAGAGGCGAAACCAGTTCCGCCAAGCGATGGGCACGGTTTTCGTCGAGGCTGTCGCGAATGACGATGAGATCCTCTTCAAATTCTTGCGAGGACTTGTAGGCATGTTCGTGCTTTGACGATTTGCGGCTGAACCGCAGACGGGCAATCAGGAACTCCAAGAAGTGGCGATAGAGTTCGGCGGAGGTGATCTGTTTCCATCGAGAATGTTTTTCGCCGAGCCTTTGGTCGTATTCGCGAACCCGTTGCGCGAGCGCCGTCGAGATGCCGATGCGACGCGTTGACATGCTCAGTTGGGTGATCAGGCGCGTGGTCTCGGCGATGTAGTGATCGACAATCGTGTTCCGCGCCATGCCGAGCGCGTCGACGATGGAAGCGGCCGTGACGAAGGGATTGCCATCGCGATCGCCGCCAATCCATGATCCGAAAGACAACAGTTCGGGGATTTTTGCTTCAGGAATCTGGGCGTCGGCCCCATAGATCTCGCGGAGGGACCCTTCGAGTTCCGCGAAGAGCCGCGGCAGCGTTTCAAAAAGCACCATGGGAAAGTAGTCCAGCCCCATGTGAATCTCGTCGCGGACGGTCGGTTTATTAAGCCGGACCTCATCGGTCTGCCAGAGCGCAGTGATCTCGGCGAGGATCAGTGATTCATATTCGCGAGCTTCGGAATCGGGAAGCGGCAACTGGTCGAGATGCTCGAGATACGCCGCGATGCGCCGCCGCTTCAGACGAATCGTGTGGCGCGTGATTTCGGTAGGATGCGCGGTGAAAACGGGGGTGACTTTCACTTTGCGCAGCGCCGCGAGTACGGAGTCAGCGGAGATTCCGGCCGCGCGCAATCGAGTTAGAGTGCCCCGAAAAGAGCCATCGACACGAGTTTTTCCCGACAGCATGCGGGCGGCACGCCGCCGGCGTTTGCGATGATTGGTTTCGGCGAGGTTGGTGAGTTCGAAATAGATGGCGAAGGCTTTGGTTACGCGGTAGGCGTCCTCGATCGACAGGCCGCCGATAATTTCGCGGGCGCGGGCCATCAGGCCCTGGTCGAGTTCGGTTTTTTCAGTGTTTGAATACTGCTCGCGATGTTGGATCAGTAGATGTCGCAACTGCTCGACCATGTCGAAGAAGGCCTGGCCTTCCTGCTCGACCAGGACGCGGCCGAGCAGGATTCCCAGCGAGCGCACGTCGCGGCGCAGCGGAATTTCTTTCGCGGGATCGCTGGTGTCGGCCGTGAATTCAGCGAGACGGTCGGCTTGAGCGCCTTCGCTCCACAGGGGATTGTCGGGCATGGGATATTTTAGCGGAAGGGGGAGAAGCGGCAGTCTTTTCTTGTGGTTTCTTGTCGTTGACAGAGCTTTCCCCGGTCTTTACGCTGGTCGTATGGAAGTGAATATTGGTCCTGACCTGCAAGCCAAACTCAACCGCCTCGCCACGGAGCGAGGAAGGGATGCTCAGACGCTTGTGCGCGAGGCAATCGAGAGGCTCGTCGATTGCGATGAGTGGTTCCTTCGCGAGGTCGCGGACGGATTAGCTGCCGCCGACCGCGGCGAATTGATTGATCATGAAGATATCGGAAAGTTAATTAATCATCGGTATCCGGGTTGATGCGCGTTCGGTGGACGGAGCCAGCGGCACGTGACCTCACCGGCATCTGCGATTACACGCAAGAACATCTTGGGCCGGGATCGGCTCGCAAATTGGCGTTGCATGTCTACGCCGCCGTTGGCTCACTTCTTCAGTTTCCTCATCTTGGCCGATTGGGACGCAAGGTAGGTACTCGCGAGTTGGTCTTTTCCGGTTAACCTTTCATGGCGGTCTATCGCATTCGCGATGAAGTTATTGAAATCGCTCGAATTTTGCATGGGGCACAGAAGTGGCCGTAGCGGTCTCCAACTTCTTCGAACTGATGGCTGATACGGTGACAGCTGAAAGCTATTTTTTCCACATTCCCTTCTCGAAAAACATCTGTCATAATTGATCGTGCACCCCAACCCGCACAATTTCCCAAACAAAATTAAAGCGAGGAAGCGATGTCGGCCAAGTACATCTTTGTAACCGGCGGTGTGGTTTCATCATTGGGCAAAGGATTGGCAGCAGCTTCCATCGGATGCCTCCTCGAAAGCCGCGGCCTCAAAGTCAACCTGATGAAGTTCGACCCTTACCTCAACGTCGATCCCGGTACGATGTCCCCGTTTCAGCATGGCGAGGTTTTTGTCACCGACGACGGAGCGGAAACCGATCTCGACCTCGGCCACTACGAACGCTTCACCCACTCCAAACTTTCTCGCGATAACAACTGGACCACCGGTCGCCTCTACGAGCAGATCATCGCCAAAGAACGCCGCGGCGATTATCTAGGCAAGACGGTGCAGGTTATCCCGCACGTTACCAACGAGATCAAAGCGGCGGCCAAGAAAGTCGCGCAAGATGTCGATGTGGCGCTGATCGAAATCGGCGGCACCGTGGGTGACATCGAATCGCTGCCCTTCATCGAAGCCATTCGCCAGATGCGGCAGGAATTGGGGCGCGACAATACTCTATTCGTGCACGTGACGCTGGTGCCATTTATCGCCGCAGCTCAGGAATTAAAGACGAAGCCGACGCAGCACTCGGTCAAAGAATTGCTCAGCGTTGGAATTCAGCCGGATATTTTATTGTGCCGCACCGACCGCTTCTTGTCGAAAGAGATCAAGTCGAAGATTGCCCTCTTCTGCAATGTCGAAGAGGAAGCGGTGATCACCGCGAAAGACGTTGCGTCGATCTACGAAGTGCCAGTGGTTTTCGCCCATGAAGAAGTGGATACGCTGGTGCTGCGGCGCTTGAAACTGGAAGCAAGAGATCGCGATCTCTCGAAGTGGAACGATTTGGTGCATCGCGTCTACAACCCAAAAGACGTGGTTCGGATCGGTATAGTCGGCAAATACGTCGAATATGAGGACAGCTACAAGTCGCTGAAAGAAGCGCTGGTTCACGGCGCTCTGGCGCACAACCTTAAGCTCGAAGTGAATTGGATTGAAGCCGAAGGCCTCGAGTCCGCCGACAAGAATGACAAGAGTTTTGAGGCGCAACTGGAAGACTACGATGGATTGCTGGTGCCGGGCGGATTCGGCAAACGCGGCATCGAAGGCATGCTGCGGGCGATTCAATACGCGCGCGAGAAGCATGTCCCCTATTTTGGGATCTGCCTGGGTATGCAGACAGCGTGCATCGAGTATGCGCGCAATGTTTGCGGCCTGGCGGACGCCAACTCCAGCGAGTTCGATCAGGCGACTCCGCATCGCGTGATCTATAAACTGCGCGAGTTGCGTGGCGTGGAAGACCTCGGCGGTACCATGCGGCTGGGGGCGTGGCCCTGCAAGATCGAGCCAGGAACGCTGGCCTACAAGGTGTATGGCCAGACCGAGATTAGCGAGCGCCACCGTCATCGCTACGAATTCAACCGCGAGTATGAGGAGCCCATGGTCGCGGCCGGATTGCGTATTTCAGGTTCGACCCCGGATGGCACTTACGTCGAGATGGTAGAGATTCCTGGTCATCCGTTTTTTATCGGATGCCAGTTCCATCCCGAATTCAAGTCGAAGCCGCTGGAGCCCCATCCATTGTTTAAGTGGTTTGTTGGCGCTGCCTATGAACACGGGCAGAAAAAGAAAGAGACGAAAGACGCGGCGGTGGTGGAGATGTTTTTGCGGCCGGAAAAAGTGGGACGGAGATAAAGAAGAATTTGTGATCTGGTAATTTTTAATTTGTAATTTGAAAACCTGTCGGGACTGGCCTCCGGTGGGCTCAAATTACCAATTACAAATTACCCATTCCATTTTCTTTGACCTTATCCTTCCAAATCGACAACGTCCGCGTCGGCGCGGGAGATCTCTTCCTCATCGCCGGGCCCTGCGTAATAGAGAGCGAAGAGCACGCCCTGCGCATGGCGGAGATCATCAAGGGCGTGGCGCGTTCGCTGAATTTCCCCTTCATCTTCAAAGCCTCGTATGACAAGGCCAACCGCACGTCGATTCGCAGCTATCGGGGGCCCGGCATGAAGGAAGGGCTGCGCATTCTGCAAAAAGTTAAAGATGAAGTGCATATTCCAGTGTTGACAGATGTCCATCAAGCCGCCGACGTTGCCGTCGTAGCGGAAGTAGTAGACGTCCTTCAGATCCCCGCGTTTCTCTGCCGCCAGACCGATCTGGTCGTGGCCGCAGCCCTCAGCGGGCGTCCCGTGAACATCAAGAAGGGACAGTTCGTCTCGCCCTGGGATATGAAGCACGCCGTTGAAAAGTGTCGCGAGACAGGCAACAGCCAGGTTTTCTTGACCGAGCGCGGATCAAGTTTCGGCTATAACAATCTCGTTGTCGATATGCGCTCTCTCGCTATCATGCGCAAATTCGCGCCGGTAGTTTTTGACGCGACCCACTCTGTGCAGTTGCCCTCGGCTTCGCACGGCGACGAAGATCAGCCGGCCGTCAGCGGCGGCCAGCCGGAATTCATTCCAGTATTGTCGCGAGCAGCGGTCGCGGCCGGAGTGGACGGTGTGTTTATGGAAGTTCACGACAATCCGAAAGAGGCGAAAAGCGACGGCGCCAATGCGCTCGATAGTCGCAATCTTCGCGGTGTGCTGAAAGAATTGCAGGCGGTGAAGAAGGCGCTCGACGCGGCTCACGTTACACCTTAAGGCTCCGGCAAGCATCGCGTGGTTCGGAGAATATAAAGTTCGGAGATATCAAATGGCCGAAACATTTCAGCAATACACGCAACGCATTCTCGCAAACGCTGAGGGACAGGACCCCATCAAGGTCCAATCCGCCACTCCCAAGAAACTCGCGCGGCTCATCAAGGGCATCAGCCTGGCCAAACTGCGCAAACGTCCCGCGCCCGAAAAGTGGTCGGTCGCCGAAATTTTGGCGCACCTCGCCGACGTCGAAATCGTGATTGGCTGGCGAATGCGCTCCATCCTCGGCAATCCCGGCACGCCCGTCCAAGCCTACAACCAGAACGCCTGGGTCATTGCCGGGCACTACGAAAAACGCAATCCAGCGAAATCCATAGAATTACAGCGAACATTGCGCGAAGCCAATCTCGCGCTACTCAAGTCGCTTTCCCCCGATCAGTGGAAGCACTTCGGCCAGCATGCCGAGCGCGGCCAGGAATCGATCGAACTCATAGTCCGCATGGTTGCAGGGCATGATCTCAATCACATCCGCCAGATTGAGCGCATAGTCGCCCCAGCCAAATAACCGTATCGCGCTACGCGGGCGCTGAAAGTTCAACCGGCGGCCGCATTCGCCGCTTTCACCCCAGGAGCGAATAATTCCCGCTACTGTCGTCGATCTCTACCAGTTCCCTTAGTTCCGGATAGTGTTTCACCAGCGTCTCCGGGGCGGCCACTTTCTTCCCATCCAACAGATGCCGTAACTCCAGCGCATTCACCGCGGCCTTCGCCTGAAAGTGGTTATTCGCGATCACATAAGTCGACTCAGCTCGCCGCGCGATAGCATCGATCTTCTCTTTCCACTTTTCCAACTCCGCGGGCTTGTAAAGATAGTTGTAACGGTCGTTGCGATTATCGCTATCAAACCACTGTTCATAATTCCTCCCGTGCAGCCGAACGTATCCCACCCCCGACGTCACATGCTCGGTCGGCCCCAGCGAACGCCCGAGCAAAGGCTGATCGATGTTACAGAAGCCGACATTCTGCCGCATGAATTCCGCGATCGTCTCAGGATTGTTCCAACTTTCGTGTCGCACCTCGACCACCCGCGGATACTGAATAAACTGCCGCAGCAACTGCTCCAGGTATTCGCGATTCAGGCTTGTGTTCTTGAATGAAACAGGGAACTGGATGAGCAGCGCGCCCAACTTTCCCTCCGCGGCCAGTGAATCCAATCCCTCGCGAGCGAGGCGTTCGTCCTCGTCATTCGGTCGTATGCTGGCCGCCGAAGTCGGCTCCATCACAGCCAGCGGAGAGTGAGTAAACGATCGATGCAGCTTCGCCGTGAAAACGAAATTAGGATTAACCGCCGCAGCTTTCCTCGACCACAGCCGTCCCAACTCTGGCCGTATGTGCCCATAAAACGAAGTATTGATTTCGATGACGTCAAAAAATCGCGCCAGGAATTCGACGGGATGAATTTTCTTTCGCGTCACTTCCGGCGGATATAGGATCCCGTCCCAGTCCTTGTAAGACCAGCCGGCAGTCCCAATACGAATTCGAGAAGTAGTTTCCAAGCGGGAGGGCCAGATGTTCGCAGGTTAGCACAGTGCAAGTGTGGCATGGCTCGTGTGGCGCGGACACTCCTGTCCGCGTGCTGCGAGTAGAGGTAGACGCGAGTGGGGAATTATCTCAGTACAGCAGGATAGCAACCCAATACATTCCCGTAGGATAAGCCGCATTGCGCGCGTAGCAAGCCCCCACCGCAAATTGCCGAACCTCAGGATCATCCAGCAGCCGCGTCGCTTCCGGAGGAATCATTTCAGGATGGCTCTGCGTGTAAGTAATAATCCGCCGATTATTGTAAGCAGCAGCTAGCTGATGCGCGTTCGGACGATTCTCTCGTGCCAGCGAGCATGTGGCCTCATCGAGATTCGCCGTCCTGGCGTGCGCAAGCTCCGGAAGCCCCGCCTGTTGCCGAATCTCCGCCACAGCGCGCTCCACTCGTTCCCGGCTCTCATCCGCGGAATACGACGGAAGGTTGTGTGCGAAATCCTGGACAACATAGAGCTTGCCTTCGCTCCATATGGCCGCGAAGCCCGCGACATTGAAACCGCGATCCAGCAGATTCTCGCGGTGGGGAGCCGAGTTCATCAGAACCACATGCACAGCCGAGGCCGATGAAGCGAAGGCGACATTCTCCCCGACCCGATCGATTTTCAGCGGACTGACCAAGCCTATTCTCTCCAGCAGCGCGGGTTCGCCGGCGAACTGATGGTCAAGTCGATTCTTCGCAATCATCAGCAGCGCATGACCGCGCGCCGCTTCGCGCAAACCATCCTCCATACGCAACGGCTGCACGCCAGCCACTTCGCGGCTCTTGTTCGCAGCTTGCAGCAATTCGTTCTCGGCGGCGGAGTCTTCGCCAGAGGCGGCTCCCGCCGCCGAGCTCGCTTGGGGGGTGGGCTTCTCGCTATTAATGTCTTTGCCGGTATCCGCTGCCAGCGGAGTCTTGGCGGCGGCATTTATGCCGGAAATTGCCAACAGAAGAGCGAATAAAACTGCCAGGGCCCGAAGCATAATGTTGCGGTCAGCGTTGCGACGTGATGTCGCCTTGCAGCGTCCAAGTAAAGTTCCGCTTTCCATCTCTGACGCTAACCTCTAAAATTCACCTAAGCCACTTACTATGGAGACCCTACTGCTGGTTACCGTGCTCGCCGGAACCCTTGTCCTGCTTGGCTTTTCGGTCGTTCTCTTGCGCCGCATTTCCTCTGCTCCGCAAGTAGATGTAAAAGCGGAAGTTGCAGGTGAGCTCGAAAGGCTCAGTGCCTCCCTTGGCCAGAAGTTCAGTGCCGCCACTGCCGACATGGCCACTAGGCTCGAGCAGACCAAAGGCGATCTTCGACAACAGGTCACAGACCGCATCCAGCAAGGCTTTTCAGAGATTCGCAGTTCGGTCGAGCAGCAACTCGCCGCGGGCAGGGAAGAGCAGAATCGCAGCCTCAGCGATGGCCGCAGCGAGATGACCAACTCTCTTCTGCTCACCACGCAGCAACTCAAGACCGAGTTTCAATGCCTGAATCAGCAAACCGCGCAGGGCCTCGACGCAATCCGCGACCGCGTCGACTCGAAACTGATGGCCATCACCGAGCAGGTGCAGCAGAAACTCGATCAGAACATCAAGGAAGGCTTCGCGCAGTTCGAAAAAGTGCAGCAGCACTTAAAAAATGCAGAAGAGCAACTGCGCGAAGTCGGCGCGCTCGGCCACTCGATTAACGATCTGAACAATCTGCTGAAACTGCCGCACCTCCGCGGCCAGTTCGGCGAAGCCAGTCTCGAGCGCCTGCTAGCCGATTTCCTGCCCGCGCACATGTTTGCATTGCAGTCGTCGCCGGGCGAAGGCGGAGGACGCGCCGACGCAGTCATTTATTTCCCCGACCGCAAGCTGCCGATCGACGCCAAATTCCCGCGCGAGCAAGTGATCGCGCTTTTCGAGAGCAACGACAAAGCCGAAATCG
>JBEKXO010000102.1:0-15585 GCA_049511995.1 Terriglobales bacterium | reverse complement strand
TGCGACTTTTCTTTTTACCCCGCTGCTGTTCGTCGGCATCGCTTTCCTCGCGAGTTATTTTCCCGCGCGCCGCGCTACGAAAGTCCATCCCATTGAAGCGCTGAAGTGAAGTAAAAGCGTAAAGCGGACTGCAATTCCTCGCACAAATCGCTGCCAATTCACCTGACTTTAACGTGCATCGCCGGTCCAGATCATGCTATTCTAGCGCTCCTCTCCCGCCGCCCTTAGGAGGAGTGTCATGTTCCGCCGTTCCGCGTTCTCTCTTCTCGCCTTTCCCGTTCTGTCCGCGTGCCTTTTTGCCCAAGGCGTTCAACCGTACCCGGCGGCAATCACCGATCGTGCCTTCTACCCCAAGACTCCAATGACCCCGCCGGCGGCGAATACCGTCTTTCAGGATCCGGACCTCGGCGGAACCATGGTTCGCATCACCGATGAGAATACCAATCCCAAACTGCCCGACGATTTTTTTCTGAATCCTGACAGCGACGTTAATGAATGGGCTATGGATGACAGCAAGTTCTACGTAGTCGCCGGAGGCAACTCGCTGAATCTCGCGTTTGCCTTCGATCCCGACACCATGACTGTGAGCCCGCTTCCCGGAGCCGGTGCCGGCGGTGCGCTGGCCGTTCCATTGCGTGAAGGTCCCACCTTCAGCTTTGTCGATCCCGACCTTATGTATGGCACGGCTCTGAAGCAGCCTCTCACCATTACCACCTATCGCTTCTCAACCGGCGAGACGACGCCGCTTTACGATACGACGAACTGCGGAACAGTGCCGCCGCTGGTCGCTGGCCCGACGCAATCGAGCAGCGACTCCACGCTGTCGAACGACGACAGTCGCGTCGTAATTTCCGCCGGCGAAAACTCCGCCGCTCATCGCCCCTTCGTGATCGTGTATGACCAACAGCTCGGCTGCCGCTGGTATAACACGCAGACCGGCCAAGTTGGCGGAGCATGGGGGCCCGTCGGCCAGGTTTCGATCCCCGATCGGTATAACGTCAACCACGTAAAGATATCGGGCAACGGACAATACGTGAGGATCGGCGTCGGTAGATTTGGCTTTTATGTTTGGGACGTTACTACCTTGAACGTCGAGCCTTGCGACTTCGAGAAGCCGGGGCCGGATTGCAGCGGCTACGGAGCCGTCGGCAACAGCTCCTACATCAATGCGCCCGACATTCTTGATGAGTTGAATGCCTTCTCGCGTCCGCTCGGAGATCTTACGAATTTTACTCCGCTAATCAATCCTTTCCCACAACCTAACTATAAGGGCATGGAGAAGGCCTGGGCTTGGACTAACGGAGCTCTAAGTGGCAACGTGCCCGTCTGCGGTTCGACTTACAGCCCGCACGGCGATGAAGAAGTCCAACAACCCTTTGACGGGGAAGTGTTCTGCATCGAAACCGATGGCCTCGCCTCGACCATCTGGCGCTTCGCTCACAATCGCGCCGTCTGGAATCCCAAGTTTTATTGGAGCCAGCCCTACGGCTCGATCTCGCTCGACGGACGCTTTTTCAGCTTCTCGTCAAGTTGGGACCTGCAACTAGGAACTTTCTGGGACGGCGATCCGCGATCCGATGTCTGGATCGTTCGCTTGCAATAGCGGTCACAACTACAAATAATTCCGACCGGCGCCGCATGCGGCGCCGTTTTTTTGTGCCCTTATGCGTGTTTGCGCGAAACGATGACCCACACCGTGCCGCGCCCCATGCAGAACCGGCAGGTGTCGTCGCCGAGCGACTTGCCCGTGCCGCGGCATTCCAGGCATTTGGCGACCAGGTGCAACTCCTGCTGCGAGCTGTCAGGAAGCTTCGCCGGATCTTTAAATACTTCGGCATTATGACTCGCCTTCAGCCAGAAGACTAACTTGCCTTCCAGGTCTTCGCGTTCCTTGGTAGTAAGTTGAGCGCAGCATTGCGGCCACCACTGAGGAATGCATGCATAGCAAACCAGCTTGCCCCCGCCCGCATCGAAGAGCGCCCCCGGCTCCGCCCGTCGGTAATACTTATGACACCAGTGGCAGGCATTCACGCCCAGTAAGTCGAACGCCTCCTTGAGACGGTCAAGCTCGAACTGCTGGCGGTTCACCGCCTCATCGGTAGTGGACGATGAAGGTGACTCAGAACTCCGCTCGGCTTGGTCAGGCATCGATTCGTTCGCGTCGCAAATGTTGCTGTTTAGGATACACAATCCGCCGCTCGTCGTCAGTGACGCAAGAAAAAGGGCGCGGAATCATTTCCGCGCCCGAATAACAATAAGTCGACCTACAAAGTGTCCCTTACTGCACCGTCAACGTAAAAGATGACGTGGTGTTTTGCGTCGGGCCCTCGGTGGCCGTCACGGTGAGCGGGTACAATCCCGGGACGGTTGTAGGTGTGATCGTTACGGTGGCCGTAGCCGTCTTGCTCGTGTCAGCTTGGGAAGTCGCCGTGATGGTCGCGCTTCCGGGCAAACCGGCGGCGGCCGTCGGAGCGGTGTAGACGCCAGCCGAGGTGATCGTTCCTCCATTGGCTGGGCTTACCGACCAGCTCACAGTGGTATTGCTGTTGTTGGTGACGGTTGCGGTGAACGTTGCCGTTTGTGGTGGCCAGTTGTCACCTGCAGGACCGCTCGCGAATACAGTCGCCCCCGCGGGAGTCACGCTGACGGCTACTGGCGGCGTGCTATTGCTTCCGCAGGCGACCAGAAGCCCAAGGAGCGCGAGCGACACGCAGAGGGAAGCAACCACCGAATACTTGTATTTCTTTCGCCCCGCAAAGCCGAGCATGACGATGCCGGCCAGCGGCAATGTCAGAGGGAGCCAGGGAGAGCGATTGCCAGCCAATGGTCTGCCCTTCTTAGTCCCTCCGGATTTATTAGGCCCGCTGGTTGTAATGGTGACTGTGACTGGAACTGGCGTTATCCCAGAGGTGCCAGCTGCGATCTGTGTTGGGTTGAATGCGCAGGCGACGGTCGTATCAGGAAGACCGTTGCAGGCGAAAGTCACATTGGACGCGAACGTTGTAACCCCCGTTCCAGTGGGTGTCACCGTGAAGGTGGTGGTCGTGGATTCTCCGGCGAGTATGGTCGCAGGAGTGGTGGGAGCCGACAAGGTGAAGGTCGGTGCATCGATCGTTTCGATCAGCGCCGCCGAGGTGCTGCCCGCATTATTCGCGTCCCCACCATAGACGGCAGTGATTGAATTTGCGCCGACAGCCAAAGTGGACGTGGTGAAGGTTGCGACTTGCGAACTGCCCACGGTGCTCAGGGTTCCGCTGCCGATCGATGGAGTTCCGTCGTAGAAAGTCACGGTGCCAGTCGGCGGGTTCGCGCCCACGGTGGTGACGGTCGCAGTGAAGGTCACCGCGACACCTGCATTCGCCGGGTTAAGACTGGAAACAATCGTCGTGGTTGTGGCCGAGCCAACAACAAAGCTGTACGCCCAAATGCCGCGCCCATAAGTGGATACCTCAAGCGCCTTAGTCCCGCCCGAATTAAACAACTGAATGGCCGAGACGGGCACGTTGGGCAAGTAACCCGATCCGCTGCCCGGAGCCGGGCCGACTTCAGTCCAGCTCGCACTCGTCGTTGAGCTGACAAATATGCCGACATCGGTTCCGGCATAAATCTGCGAGGGACTGACCGAGGAGTCCACCAGCAACGCGTTGACAGGAGAATCCGGCAGATTGCCAGTCCAATCCGTCCAGTCGCTCGTCTGGCCAGTGCCGCCGGCGTCGGTCGTCTTCCAGACGTGGGAGGTATTGAAACCCATGATTCCGACATACGCCGTCTTGCCGGTTGCGTCCGAGTTATCCATCGCGACCGAGGAGACCGTGTAATTGTTGCTGGTATTCCCAGGGGGTGAGACGTTGGACATCAAAGTCGTCGCCGCGTCAGTCGTGACCCAAACCTCGCCGCCAGTGCCGAAGTTGTAGAGAGGACCGTAACCTTCGGTGGCCGCGTACACGACCTTGGAGAAACCATTACTATCTGTGGGCCCGCCAGTCGCCAACGAGCGCACCTGATTGATTTCGCCGCCCGAGCAGAGAGTCGAATCCAAGGTGTCGAAATCGACGCTGAGTTCGCTGAAATTTCCCGTCGCCGTGGCTCCGCGCCACACTCGGCACGTGCCAATCAACATCTCGCCAGTGCTCTGCGGGTCCAGAATAAACGGAGTGTAGAAAGCGCCGAAATCTATGTTTCCGATAAAGTCGGGACTTGCGAGCAACAAGAAGGTATTGTCGTTGCATGTAATACCGGATTCGCAAATTTGGATTTCGGAACCTGGATTCGACGCGAACCATTCACTGGTGTTATTTGGGTTGATGGCATTGTAGCCGCCATCCCCTCCAAGAACGGTGATGAAATCTGGACTCGTTGTCCCTGTGTCGGTTGCGGGCGAGCCGTTGTCCTGTGTCCCGCCTAGGACTATGTTCTGGTTGGTGGGATGGGTTGAGAAAGATACAAACTGTGTCATCGATCCGATGGTGGCGTTGAGGTTGTCAAACTCGTTAGGCGTCCCGCAGGTACCGCTGACAAGCCCCGTGAGCGAGTTCAACGAACGGTAGACTCCGCCATCGTTGCCAAAATAGGTGACCGCCTGCCCACCCACCATCTCGAAGCCGAATCCATGTTCATCCGGATGCACGCCGGAGATTTGAGGACAGCTATATACCTGTGTGAGGTTAATCCAGCTACTCGGTTCATTGCTGTCAATCGTGGCGCAGCTTTGTGTACCGCTATTGACCCGGCACTTATACAGATTGACCAACCCAGCGTAAAGATCCGTGTTGCTCCCATTGGGTATCGCGCCGAGTTCAAGATTGTAAAAAGGCTGCAACATTCCGCAGGGAGTGTTGTTTGGGTCGGGGTCAAGAGTGCATTGACTCGACGGCTGCACTTGCGTCCAGCTAGTTCCCCCGTTTAACGATTGCCAGATGCCATGGTCCTGGTCGTTCGTATCGATAAACCAAAAGTACATCTCATTGCGGCCGGGAACCACGGCAAGCTGGCCGCGGTAAAGCGGACAGGTAACATTGTTAAGATTGGTGGAGAGTGGACAGTTTGCCAGAGAAAGGTTGGTGGGGCTGGGCTGAGCCGCTAAACGTGTCCAATTTGTACCGTTCGTCGAGCTGTACACGCCGTGGTATTGAAGTGACGCGAAGAACTTTCCTGCCGACGCATTGTAGACAACATCGGTGACAGAAAAAATCGGCGTGGTGCCGTCGCTAGGAGCCTGATAAGTCCAGCTGGCACCGCCATTGGTCGACAAATATATTCCCCAGTTTGGGTTATTGCTCCAGTCGCCCGTCTGGTCTCCTACCGAAGTTTCCGCCGCCGCAGCAACCACCGTGCTGGTCGATCCCGTTGCCGTATCCCACGCGAACTTGCTGAATCCCATGCCCGCAAAGGGATGTCCATCAGTGCTCTGAGAAACTAAGGTCCAGGTGTTGCCCTTGTCATTGGAAACCAGAATACCCGACCCGAAGTAGCTGTCGATCGCGTTATCCGGCTCGCCGGTTCCTACCAGGACGACGCTACCGTCCGACTTGACGGAAACCGCTCCGTTGGTCAAAGAGGCCTGCTGGTCGGTCACCGGAGTCCAGGTCACGCTGGCAGCGTTGGAGGTCGCGGCGTTCGTCGATTTCCATACACCTCCAGAGGCTCCTCCTGCATATACCGTATTGCCCGTCGTGTCGCTGGGGTCAACGGCGATCGCTGTCGAACGCCCTGAAACCAGGCCGAAAGCATCACCGTCGGACTGTAGCGGCGCCGGCCCCACAAATACCCAGCCTGAGGATAGCGAGTTACTCTTTGGCGAACTTCCGGCTCTGGCGGCCACCGCGCGCGCAGCACGGAGTTCCATCTTCTGCTGATGGGCACGCAGGCGGAAGGCTGCGGCCGATTGTCCTTTGGGAACCTCGCGCCCGCGCATCATCCATTCCGCACGTTTAGCAGGACGATCATCGTCCCTTTCATCGGCCGACTTGGGAGGCGTTTTCGGTTTCGCACCCTGAGCGAATGCCACGGGCGACAAAACCGACAAGGCGACCAAGGCCAACAGGATGAATGTCGCAAAGAAAGCCGTCAAAATCCGACACGAGGGCAGGGCCGAACGCGTATGTCGCATGGTTACTCCGTGGCACTACAGAAGTTGTTGGGGAACTTGGAAGCAATTATCCATGCTTCTCCTTGTCTGAGCAAGTTATTCCTGTTGGGGTTGTATGGCGAGGAACTTAATTATGAGCCCAAGTTTCGCGAAGTTGCATACGGAACCAAAGCCTGGTTCTTCTTTGAAACCCTGAAACCTTGAATCTTTGAAACCTCAAACTTCCGCCAACTCCTCTTCGAGTAACTGCTTGTTATAGAGATCGGTGTAATACCCGTTGCGGGCGATAAGTTGGTCGTGGGTGCCGAGTTCGACAATGCGTCCCTGATGGAGGACGGCGATAGCGTCGGCGTTGCGCACCGTCGAGACGCGATGGGAGATGAAGATAGTCGTGCGTCCGCGCATGATTTCGCGGAGATGGTTGAGAATCTTATCCTCCGTGTGCGTGTCGACGCTCGAGAGCGCGTCGTCGAGAATCAGAATGCGCGGGCTGCGCAGCAGGGCGCGGGCGATGGCGGTGCGCTGCTTCTGGCCTCCGGAGAGCGTGATGCCGCGCTCGCCGACCGTCGTATTATAGCCTTCAGGGAAGCTTTCGATGTCCTGCGCGATGTTTGCGGCTTCGGCGGCTGCTTTGATCTCGTCGAGCGTCGGAGTGGCGTCTTCGCGCGAGACTCCATAAGCAATATTTTCGCGGATGGTGTCGCTGAAAAGAAAAGTCTCCTGCGGGACAAATCCTATATTGCGGCGCAGCGAATCGAGAGGGAATTCGCGGAGCGGCCGGCCGTCGATAAGAACGGCGCCGGGCGCGGCATCGTAGATGCGCGGGATGAGGCTGACCAACGTCGTCTTACCCGATCCGGTCGGACCGACGATAGCGAGGCTTGACCCGGCGGGAATGCGCAGGTTGATGTCTTTGAGAACGGACGCTCCATTGTAGGCGAAGTTGAGATTGCGGAATTCAATTTCGCCAGTGAGGCTGCGAGCTGCGAGCTGCGAGCCGCGAGCGATCGACTGGCTCGTAGCTCGAAGCTCGTAGCTGGCGGCTGGCTCTGCCTCATCCCTGATCTCGGGCTGCTGCGAGAGAATTTCTTCGATGCGCACCATGGACGCTGTTCCCCGCTGGAAAATATTAATCACCCATCCCAGTGCGATCACCGGCCAGGTCAGTTGCATCATGTAAGTATTGAAAGCCACGAAATCGCCGACCGATATTTTTCCCTGAAGAACTTCTCGCCCGCCAAGCCACAGTACGATCACCACCGCCGCGCCTAGCATCAGTTCGAGCGTCGGCCAGAGCATTCCCATCAGTCGGACCAGGCCGAGACTGCGGCGAATGTATTCCTGGTTCGCGCTCTCGAAAGCAGCGATCTCGGACTGCTCCTGTACATAGGCGCGGATAACGCGGGCGCCGGAAAAATTCTCCTGGGCGCGGGCCGAAATGTCCGAGAACATCGACTGAATGCGCTCGAAGCGCTCGTGAATGCGGCGGCCAAAATACTGGATAATGATGCTGGCGATGGGCAGCGGCAGAAACGCATAAATCGTCAGCTTGGGGCTGATGGCCAGCATGAATCCCAGCGCGCCCGCGGTAAAAACGATCGTATTGGCGGAATACATGATCGCGGGGCCGAGCAGCATGCGGACGGCGTTGAGATCGTTCGTCGCGCGCGCCATGATGTCGCCGGTGCGATTGCGCTGATAGTAGGAGTAAGACAGGCGCTCGAGGTGGGCGAAGAGATCGTTGCGCAGATCAAATTCGATATCGCGAGAGATTCCAATTACAACCCAGCGCGTCAGAAACTGAAAAATCCCTTTGATCAGAGCGATGGCGATAATCAGCAGCGAGTAAGTGAGAAGCTTGTGACGGGTGACTCCGGTATTGAGGTCGTTGATGGCGCGGCGCAAAACCTGAGGAAAGAGAATCCAGACGCCGTTATTGAATAAAACGCAGATTCCGCCCGCTAACAGCCCGTTGCGGTGTCGCTTGAGATAGGGAACTAGAGGGCGTAGCTTCTTCGGCACCATGATCTTGATATAGGGTAGTGGAACGTCTTGATGAGATTGTAGCAGCGCCGTGTGCGGATTTTCGCGAAGACGGAGCCAGGAAAATAAATGCGGCCGTGAGCAGGAGCGCTGTCCAGAGCGACAGCATCCCGGCGGTGAACATCAAACCCGAGTAGAGCAGGTCGGCACGTTCCATGATCTGGTTCCTTCGCGTTCTTCGTTTCCGAAGCTCTGGTAAAAAAGGCCGGGCGAGGAATGGAGGTTTCTAGTTAATTTCCTCACCCGGGTCGGAGAGAGCCTTTGCTGGAGGCGCGGCTGGCCGCGTCTCCAAGATGAGACAAGCCCACCTCTTACGAAAAAGCTAGTTAGACGGCGACGCCTGATGCTGGCTCATGCGCGCCGCGTGACTTGCCTCGATCTGCGCTAGCTTTGTTTTCTGATCGGCGGTCAAAATCTGCATGATTTCCGATTTGATGCGCTCGTGCTCGACCTGCAGATCGATCATGGTCTGGGCATTCTGTGTAGCTAGGGCGCGCGTCTTGTTTTCGTCGAACGGGCCGCTCGCCTCGAGTGCTTTCATTGCCTGACGATTTTGGTGCATTTGCTGCATCAGCGGCTGCAGCGTCGGCTTCTCTTTTGCAAAGATGGCCTTGACCTGCGCGTGTTGATCCGTGGTTAGGTCAAGCTGCTTTAGCATGCGGTGAAATTCGCCGCCCGGGCCACCATGACCGTGCATACCTTGCGCGACGGCAACTGCCACCGCAAGCATCACAGCGGCGCCGATAGTGAGAATCCGGTTTCGTGTAGATTTCATTGAACACTCCTTTGAGTCGTCCAAATCTTGTAGGGGTCCGGGAGTTGTCCCGAACGTCGTACACAGATAAGAACACTATTTCAGAAAAGAAGAGGTAAAGAGTCGGTCAATCGCGGTAAAGTTTTGTAAAGGGCGAAAGACGCCCTTGGCTTTTTGCCTTTAGCTAAAGGCTACGAGCCCAGAGCGAAAAGCGCGCTTGCCCCTAATCACAAATCTTTACCACATTCACCCCGGCGAAGGTGTTTAGATGATTAAACGAATGGATCACGTACTCATTGTCGATGACGACGTCGAGCTTTGCAGCCTGGTGCAGGAGTATCTGACCGCGGAAGGCTTCAGCCTGAAGGCTGTCCACGACGGCGAAAAAGGACTCCAGCAGGCGCTCACCAACGAATACGCGCTTGTTGTGCTGGACGTAATGCTGCCCGGGATCAACGGTTTTGAAGTGCTGCGTCGAATTCGCAGCGTGTCGAAGATTCCGGTGCTGCTTCTGACCGCGCGCGGTGAAGATGTCGATCGCATCGTGGGGCTCGAGATCGGCGCCGACGATTATCTTCCAAAGCCATTCAATCCGCGCGAGCTCGTCGCTCGCATCCGCGCCATACTGCGCCGCACCAGTCCGGTTCGCGCGGCGGACGTGGTGCCGGAAGTGCTGAGCGTGGGCGACGTTGAACTCGATCCCGCAACTCGTAGTGTGTCGCGCGCGGGTCAGCCGGTCGATCTGACTTCGGTCGAATTTAATCTGTTGGAAGTGCTGCTGCGCGAGGCCGGGAGGGTGGTGACGCGCGAGCGGCTGGTCAATGCCGTCCTCAGCCGCAAATTTATGCCCTTCGATCGCAGCATTGATATGCACGTCAGCAAGGTGCGGCGGAAGCTCGGCGACTCCGAAGAAGATGGCGACCACATCAAGACGATTCGAGGAGTAGGTTACATGTTTGCGCGGCCGGCGGCGAAGGCGAAGAAGTGAAAAGTCTCTTTCTCAAGATTTTCCTGTCGTTCTGGGCGGCCCAGGTGCTGTTCGTCGTGCTGGCCATTCTGGCGACGATTGCGCTCAGCCCGGCGCGGCATGGCATTGAGAGCGAGAGCCCGCAGATTCTCGCGGAAATCGTGAATGCTTACCAGAGCGGCGGCGAGCACGCCGCCCACGAATACGTCGAGGATCTCTGGCACACGCAGCATGTCTGGGCATCGGTCTTTGACCCGTCCGGCCATGAGATTACGGGACGGCGGCCGCGTATCGAAGATCTTAGGCCGGGTGGCCCTCCGTCCGACAGTCCTATGCGCGGTGGACCTCCGCGTCACCGTGGCTGGCTCGACTATCTCCTGCCCGATCGCGTCATCCGCCAGGCGCTCACCTTGGATGGCAAGCGCTATACGCTGGTGTTGGTACTGCCTCCGGGGCCAAGAGTATTTTTCGGTCCGCATGACATCCCGTTGCTTGGAATTGCGATCGCCATCATCACCTCCGGATTGATGTGTTACCTGCTGACCTGGTCGATCACAAGTCCAGTAACGCGCTTACGGCAGGCGGCCCAGAGCCTGGCGGCTGGGGATTTGAGCGCGCGCGCCGGAGCCCCGGCTGGCGGCCGTCGCGATGAACTCACGGAGTTGATGCGCGATTTTGATCGCATGGCGGAGCGTATCGAGGGCCTGGTCGATTCGCAATCGCGGCTGCTGAAAGATGTTTCGCACGAACTGCGCTCTCCGCTCGCACGGCTGAGTGTCGCGCTCGGGTTGGCGCGGCAGAAGACATCCCCGGACCTCGCTCCAGAACTGGAAACTTCGCTGCAGCGTATCGAACTCGAAGCCGACCGGCTGAATCAGTTGATTCAACGATTGCTGACCATCGCGCGGCTGGAGTCGGGCACCGACGGCTTGCGTAAGCGCAAACTGTCACTGCTTGAACTCGTGGAGCAGGTGGCGCACGACGCCGAATATGAGACCCCGGAGCAGGGTTGCAGAGTCATCACGGATGTTTCGGCGAGAGCCGCTGCCAACGGCGACGATGCCGATGAATTTCTGGTCGATGGCGATCCTGACCTGCTGCGCAGCGCCATCGAGAATGTCGTGAGGAACGCAACGCGTTATACTGCCAAGGGTACGACGGTGGAGGTGCGACTGGAACGGCATCAGGCCGCGGATGGGCAACAGGAAATTGTTGTTCGCGTGCTTGATTCCGGCCCCGGTGTTCCCGACGAAGAGCTACGCAAGATTTTTGAGCCCTTTTATCGACTGGACGATGCCCGCAACCAGCAGACCGGGGGCGCGGGGTTGGGCCTGTCGATCGCGGATCGGGCGATAAGGCTGCACGGCGGGCAACTTCGCGCATCCAACCGAAAAGAGGGTGGGTTAGAGGTCGAAATCCGGATTCCGGCGGCTGCCGGGTTTGCTCTTCCCGCTCATTCCTGATACACAAATATATTTCAGCCACAAGCTTCGGTTTGCGTAACTGCTGGCTAGGGAAGCGCCTGTGGACGGGAAGCGGCTGACCTCCAATCGGCGAGAAGCACGCCGATGGGGATCCCTCGAAAAATAGAGACTCGGAGAGTAGAGAATAGATGTCGAGAAAATTAGGTGGAGTGGTTGCTCTGGCGGGCGTGTGCGCCCTGAGTCTGTTTCTGTTGAGTTGCGGCAGTTCTTCGACTCGGCCTGCGGGCGTGCTCTATGTGCTGACCCAGGGAGAAAGCGGCTCGGGGAACTTCGTGAGCTCGTTTTCCATCGATCTTTATAGCGGGAACCTGTCCCTGATCAATTCGGTTTCCGATGCGACCACTTGCCCCACCTTGCAGGACACCCCGCCTGTGGCTTGCGGCATTCCGGTGAACATCGTGATGGGACCCGGGGGCAGCACGGCGTTCGTCCTGAATCAGGGCGCCCCGTGCCAGCCGTCAACAACTGGGCCGACCTGCGCGGTCGATCCGCAGACCGGCGCGGCCACAGTGTCCGTTCCGCCTACCATTTACCCCTACATAGTCAACCAGGATGGCAGTCTGTCAAAGCCCGGCACAGCCC
Source organism: Terriglobales bacterium (assembly GCA_049511995.1). Lineage (GTDB taxonomy): Bacteria > Acidobacteriota > Terriglobia > Terriglobales > Acidobacteriaceae > Acidiflorens. The sequence goes on along the minus strand of JBEKXO010000102.1, from coordinate 3,667 downwards.
TGCCGTTGAACCATCCTATGAACGCCCAGGACACCGAAGACGATGCCGCTTCGGCGATCGTTATGGCGCGCGATGCGGCAGGACAGTTTCTCTTCGTGCTCGACAAAGGCTCGCCGCTGAGCGCTCCGAATGGCTTCCTCCAGAATTGCCCTGGGCCCTTTTCCACCCCAGGTGAGAACTTTACGGCTTGCCCTGCAATCTGGGTATTCTCTATGCAATCTGGCTCAACGACGCTAACCCCGGCCAGTGGAAGCCCGTTCTACCTGAGCAAAATTCCGTCTGCGCTTTCCACGATCACGTTTACTCCGGAAGGCGGGTCGCCGGAAGAGCTCCTTTTCGTAACCAACAATCATGACCTCAACCAGAGCGAGCATTACGACAATACCGTCAGCGTCTATAGCGTGAGTTCGTCTGGCGTACTGACCGAGCAGGTGGGTTCGCCCTATCTGGTCGCGGCCGTCGACCCCATCTCGGTGCAGGCGGTGAACACGAACCCGCCCAACCAGCCAAATAACGGGGGTGTTTTCGTGTATGTTGGCGCTCAAAATAACAACGCCGGACAGCTTTATCCGTTCCAGATTTGTACAGTCGTAAATACAACGTGTACCACCCAGCAGGAAGTAACCAACAATCTGATGCTTCCGCTGGTGCAGCCGTGTTCATCGCCGCCGTGCCCTAATGTTGCGCCCACCTCGTCGGGATCCTATCCCGGTCAGATGACGGTCGATCCCACGAACAATTTTCTCTACGTGGCGAGCGCATTTTCCAGCCAGGTTTTTGGATTTCGCATGAACACGTCAGCCGGCACATTGACTCCGCTCGCTCCAGCCAACGCGCCAACCGGCAGCAATCCGGTGTCAATGGTCCTATTGCCGAGCGTAAATAGCGTCGGTCAGAACTTTAACGGCTACGGCCAGTTTCTCTATGTATCGAACAACGGATCGAGTAACATTACCGGCTTTACAATGAGTACGACCGACGGAGCTATTGGCAATCCCATTACTGTGTTGGCGCCGGCGTCGCCCACAGGCATGGCAGTGCAGTGAGACTACATCGGGTGATCTGGCGATCGGGACGATCTTAGGTCAAAAGCAAAAGTCTTTGACCTTCGATCAGCCGATCCCGCACTCCGCTCAGGTCGGCAGGCGGAGTATTAAGTATCCTCCGATAAATCCAAAGACTAGATCGGGCGACCAGGCAGCGACCGTGGGTGGAAGCTGGCTCAGGTTGCCCATTGCCTCAAACAAGCCGCTGATCGTCCAGTAGACAACTCCAATCCCGATGGCGGTCGCAACTCCAGCAACCGCGGAACGTTTGCCCGCGGAGAGCGCGAAAGGAATGGCGAGCACCGCCATCACCAGCGTGATCACCGGGTAGGCAATCTTTTTTTGCAATTGCACGCGCAATCGCACTACGTCAAAGCCGCTCTCCTCCAGGTCGCGAATGTAATTGCGCAGTTCGTCGTAGCTCATCTCGGACGACTGTTTAATTTCCTTTTTGAAATAAGAAGGCGCCTCCGCCAGTTCCGGATAGGTAGCCACGTCGAACTTGCGGTAGTTGTCGATGGCCGATCCATTCAAACTGCGTTCCCATCCCTCCTCATAAATCCAGCGGCCCATTGAATCGGACCAGTGCGCGCGCACGGCGGTGATGCGGTGCGTGATCTGAAAAGTGTGCGGATCGAACTGAAACACCGAGACACCGTCAAAAATATTCCGGTCGGCATCGAAAAATTGATAGTAGTAAATGTCGGAGTGCTGGCCGAATATCCATTTGCGATCAGGACGTAGATAAGTTTGCGCCGGCTTGCCTTTAATCTGATTGCGCAGCGCGTCCTGACGCTTATTGGTGTAGGGAAGATAGAGTTGGTCGGAAAGAAAAAGCACGCCCGCCACCATCGCCGAAGCGATGAGGACCGGAATAATGATGCGATAGAGACTGATGCCGGTCGCCTTGATCGCAGTGATTTCATTCGACCGCTGCAGGAGTCCAAACGTGACCAGCACCGCCAGCAGCATGCTGAGCGGAGTAGTGCTGTAAAGAAAATAAGGGACAACGTTCAGCAAGTATTCGCCCACTGTCAGCGGCGAAATTTGATTGCGCAAAATATCGCTGAGCAATTCGAACAGCGTGAAGACCAGCAGCAGCGTCAAAAAAGCCGCGACGATGAGCGCAAAGTAAAGCGCGAAGCCGCGCAGCACGTAGTCGTCTAGGATGGTCGGGAAGTGCAGATTGAATAAGCGCCGACGGGGGGCGCGGCTGACGGCCCGTGCGACAACGCGTGATGACTCGCCATTCTGGGTTAAGATCCCGGCCGACGCGTCTGCCAATGAACCCCGAGATGATAAACCTCTGAGCCATGAACGTAGCCCGGCGATTTCGATCGGGCGGCGCTCCGATTGCCAAAGGAGAAAAACTCCTCCCACGAGGAACACAAAATCAGCCAGCCAGACTCCCGCGCCCGGAGAAAGCCGGCCCTGCTTCGCCAAAGAAACCCCTATCAATGAGACAGAGTAGTAGACAAAGACCAGCAGAATCGTGAGGACAAATCCACTCGATTTCCCGCCTTTTTTCGAGGAGAGACCAAGCGGAATGCCCACCAGCGCTAGCACGACGCAGGCGGTCGGCAAAGCGAGGCGGCGATGGAACTCGATTAAATCCCATCGGCGATTGACCGGGTTGGCGGTTTGCGCCATGCGCAACAGGTCGCGAACTTTAATTTCCCCGAGCGACGTGGGTTCGTGCTCTTGACTGCTTTGCGTCGACGGAACCTGCAGCGGTATGTCTGTGGTCTTGAAAGTGGAAATCTGATATTGATCAGGATTCTTAGGGTCGGTCTCGTGCGTTGAACCGTTGGTGAGGTGCAGGTCCAGCCTATCGGCCCCCTGGCTGACCAACAGGCCCTCGCGCGCTAGAGTGATGCTCGGCGCCGCTGGATCGGTCAAGTCGGCGAGAAATACGCCTTTCCACAACGCCCCGCCCGCCATCGCTTTGACGTCCTGCACATAAAGGATGAGCTTCGGAAATCCCTCATAAAATACGCGCGGCTGCACTTCGAACGATGCCTGCGAAGATTTGAGGTTGTCCTCGAGCTGCCCGAGCGCGGCGAGCGAGCGGGGCGCGAGATAAACGCTGTTGCTAAGCGCCAGCAGCCACGCCACCAGCACAAAGATCGAGATCACACGCAGGAAAGTCCAGACGCCGAGGCCGCTCGCGCGCATCGCAGTAATCTCGCTGTCGGCGGCGAGACGGCTAAGCCCGATCAGGATGCCGACCAGCACGCCCATCGGAATCGTGTAAGTGAGCGCGACCGGAACGGTAAAGAAAAATACTTCAGCAACGCTGGGCAGCGGCGCGCTGTTGCGCACGACCAGTTCTAGAATGCGGCCAAGGTCGCGGGTGAAAAGAACAAAGGTAAAAACCGCCGCGCCGATCAAGGCGTGGGAGACGACTTCTCCCAGGATGTAGCGCGTGAGGATGCGCATCCGCAAAGGTTGACTCAAATGCGAGGATAGCATGAGAGCGGGCAGGAGCTAAGGGCGGTCCTGAGTGCTTGGTTAATTGTGAATTTCCGGGGCGTTATGTTTTACACATTCTTTACATTCTTATGACAAGTGGCCCGTCGACGCAGAGTATATATGTGGCGCCTCACTGAGGGGGGAAATCC
>JBEKXO010000101.1:0-15660 GCA_049511995.1 Terriglobales bacterium | reverse complement strand
GCTTCGCTGATGCGCTGCACGCAGTAGGTGCATTTTTCCATGACGCCGCGGCTGCGCACGGTGACGTCGGGATTGCGCATGAGCTTGAATTGCGGCGTCTCCCAATCCTGAAAGAGCAGGAAGTTGAATCGGCGGACTTTGTAAGGGCAGTTATTGGAGCAGTAACGCGTGCCGACGCAGCGGTTGTAGACCATATCGTTCAGGCCTTCGCTGCTGTGAAGCGTGGCTTGCACCGGGCAAACCAGCTCGCAGGGAGCATTTTCGCACTGCATGCAGGGGAGCGGCTGGAAGAAACCTTTGGGATTTTCGCGCGGGCCGTTGTAGTAAGTGTCGACGCGCAGCCAGTGCATGTGGCGGCCTTTGAGGGTCTGCTCGCGGCCGACCACGGCGATATTGTTTTCCGACTGGCAGGCGATGATGCAATTGTTGCAGCCGACGCAGGCGTTGAGGTCGATCGCCATGCCCCACGAGTACGCCTCTTTCGAGTAATCGAAACCGGGATAGAGAGTGAGGTCGGGCTTGGGCTCGCCTTCTTTGGCGAAGTTCGGGTCTTTCTTATAGTCGGAGAGGCTGCGCTCCTGGACGAGCGGACGCTCGCTGCCGTCGGGCGTCTCCATGGTCTGGTAGCCCTGGGTGCTGGCGAGGTTATAAGTTTCGCCGGTCGCGGTGAGCTTCGCGCCATCGGCAAACCACGGAGCCTGGCTGGTTCGCAGTGGATAAACGTCGAATCCGGCTTCGCTGCCTACGCGTCCGGCGCGTGTGCGCCCGTAGCCGAGGAAGACGGTGATGGAGTTATCGGGATGTCCGGCTTGAATCCAGACCGCGCCTTTTACTTTCTTGCCATTGAATTCGAGTTCGGCTACGTCCTTGAAATTCAGCTTGAGGCGCTCGGCCATGGCGGGGCCGATCATGATCGGGTTATCCCAGGTTAATTTGGTCAGCGGCTTGGGGAGTTCCTGAAGCCATCCGTTGTTGCAGAAGCGGCCGTCGTAGATGGAGGGGTCGCGGCGGAAGTTTAGCTCGATCGAATCGGCCGATATACGTTTCTCGGCTAGAACGTTAGCCGCACCCTTGGCACCCACATTCTTAGTAACGAACGCCGTTCCTTGGACCCAGCCGTCGTGCAGCGACTTGCGCCAGAAGGTGTCGAAGTCGGCGCCGGTGTGTTGCTTCTGCCAGTAGGACTGAACGAGATCGTGTCCGGTAGCGGCGGAGTCTCCGGCGAGGACAGCGATGATTTCGTGGGCGCTCTTGCCGTTGTAGAGCGGCTCGATGAGCGGCTGAATTATGGTTACGGTGCCGTCGTAGGCGCGGGCATCGCTCCAGGATTCGAGATAGTGGGCTTCGGGAACATGCCACTGGCAGAGTTCGGCGGTTTCGTTGCGATGCGAGCCGAGATAAATTTTTGTAGCTACCGACGGCGACTTAAGCACGGAAGCGAATTCGAGCTCGGCAGGCGCGTCATAAACCGGATTGCCACTGAGAATCAGCAGCACGTCGACCTTGCCTGCGTGCATGTCGTCGACGAGCGCTTTCAGCGACTCGGCACGATTCACTGGATTGGCATCGATGGGGTCGGAGTAGAAAACTGTCTTGCCGACATTGCCCAGTCCCTGATTGATCACGTGGGCAAGCGCATGAACGACGGGGGGCTGATGGTCGCCGACAATTACCACCGACGAACCCAGATGCTGCAAATCCTGCCTCAGCGCAGCTATAAACTTCCTTTGCTCGTTGGTATCCCCCGGTGAGATCTGGCTTCCAGGGCCGGCGAGTTCGCGAGCAAAATTCTCGATCTCCCCAGCTTTAATCGACAGCCGGTGATCCGCCTTCATCCCCGTTGAACTCGGCGTGCTCTCGACTACATAGAGCCGGTTCATATTGGCGTCGGGATTGCGGCGGGCGGCGAAATCGCGGGTGTAGCGGGTGGAGCCGGGGAATCCGGCGTAGAGGAAATCGGCGTCCAGCGACACGATCACGTCGGCCTTCGACAGGTCGTAGCGCGTCTCGACTGGCTCGCCAAAGGCCAGCTTCGCGCCTTCGACGACGTTGTCGCGGTTGATGGGCTCGTAGACGTGCCATTTGGCCATCGGATTCGCGGCGAGATAATCCTTAATCTGCGCGGCCAGCGTGGGCGAGGAAACGGTCTGGGTCAGGATGCGGACGCCGCCTCCAGCCATGCTTTTTTCCGCCATCATGGGGCCGCTGATTGCCGATATGAACGCGTTCCACGAACGCACGTCGCCCATGTAGGTGATGTCTTGCGCGCGGTCGGGGTCGTAGAGATCGAGAATCGAGGCCTGCGCGTAGACGTCGGTGCCTCCGAGGCTCGCGGGATGCTGCGGATTGCCTTCGATTTTCGTCGGGCGGAAGAGATGGCTCTCGACCAGAACCGGTGAGGCGCAGCCGCCGAGGGTGAACGCGGTGGCGTAAAACTTGGGGCGGCCGGGGATGACATTTTCCGGCTGGCGCACGTAGGGCACGATCTCGGTGTTCGGCATACGGGTGCAGCCGGTCAGGCCGGCGAGTGCGAGCGAGGCACCCATCGTTTTGAGAAATCCGCGGCGGGAGAAACCTTCGAGCCATTCGGAGGCGCCCTTCGGGAACTCGCGGTGCAGCATCTCCTGAAATTCTTCGCTGCCGGCCAGCTCTTCGAGGCTGCGCCAGTATTCGGGGCCGGTCGTATCTTCGATCTGCTCGCGCACGGTCGCGAGATCAAGCTGCTTGCGCTTGCTGGGGCAGACGTCAGCTGGCGTAGCGGATTTCGCAGCGGCTGGCGCAGCGGACGGTTTCGTTTTGTACTCGTCGATACTCATCAGAAATTAGCTTTCAGCTGTCAGCTCTCAGCTTTCAGTAAAAACTCGCCTCTACCGATGACACGTGTTGCAACTGGTGATGTCTTTAACCGAACGCACCTGGTACGCTTCCTTCAGCGCGTTGCCGAGCGCGATCTGGTTGTTGTAGGGCTTGTTGTTAAGAACCACCGCATTCTTTCCCAGCGGGTCGTCGACCGGCGGCTCATAGCGCATGTTGAAGACCTGGTCGCGCGGGCGGAGATATTTTTCGGTGTTGCGATGGCAGTCGAGGCAGAACTCCATCTGCAACGACGCATACTGGTAGGTCAGCGGCATGTGGTCGATGGGACCATGGCAGGTGTTGCAGCCCACGCCTTTATTTATGTGAATGCTGTGATTGAAATAAACAAAATCGGGGAGCTGGTTGACGCGCGTCCACTCAAGCGATCGTCCAGTGCGAAAACTTTCGCGAACGGGTTCGAGATAAGCGGCGTTCGTCCAAATCTGTTGATGGCAGTTGATGCAGGTCTTGGTTGGCGGAATTCCAGCAAAGCTAGAAGTTTCAACCGACGTATGACAGTAGCGGCAATCAATACCGAGCCCGGTAACGTGGTGCTCATGACTGAAGGGCACGGGCTGAGCTTTGCGAACTCCTGCGTTCGTAATATAAGGAGTGCGTTCCAGTTCCAGCACGGCCCAGGACAGCCCGCCCACGGCGAGAACCACGAGGGCCAAAGAGGCCCGGGCAATGGCATTGCTGCTGCGCGGAAAGATCTGCATTGATTGCGAAATTAATTAATATGGCGAGATTGGCTTGCGCCGCCCCCGGCTGAACGTGTTCGTATGATTTACGTCACATGCTGCGGTGACGCGCGTTACTGAAACAGGAGAGTATATCAGCTACATGCAAAATGGAATAGGTCGCGGAGTTTTTTGTTGTTGCCGATTGGAGATGTCCAAGTCATACACAAGAAATGTTAGAGAACGTTTAAGAATTCAACGGCGAAAACAAAAAATCTCACCGCAGGTTCATGACCAACAGTTTCGGTTCGGTCATTTCATGAATCGCGTCGCGCAAGCCTTCGCGGCCGAGTCCGGAATCTTTTACGCCGCCATAGGGCATGTGATCGATGCGAAACGTGGGAACGTCGCCTGCGATCAGGCCTCCTACCTCTAATTCGTCATAGGCCTGGAAAATCAGTTTCGCGTCGCGGGTAAAAAGTCCTGCCTGCAAGCCATACGCGGAACTATTGATCTGCTTCAGCGCGGAGGCGAAATCGGTGTACGGTTCAACCGTTACAACCGGCGCAAAAACTTCCTGGCAGTTCACCTTCATGTTGGGCTTGGTGCCGGTGAGCACGGTGGGCTCGAAGAGCGATCCTTTGTGATTGCCGCCGCAAAGCAGGCGCGCACCGCCGCGGACCGCCTCCTGCACCCACTCGGCGGCGCGGATGGCGTCACTCTCACGGATGAGCGGGCCGAGGTCGCTGGATTCCTTGAGCGGATCACCAACTTTCAGCTTGCTGACCGCTGCCAACAGCAACTCGGTGAACTTTCCGTAGACCGAGTGCTCGACCAGAATGCGCTGCACCGAAATGCAGGATTGTCCGGCGTAGGCGAAACCGCCGGTGACGCAGCGTTCGGCAGCATACGCAAGATCGGTATCGCTGTGGACGATGACTCCGGAATTGCCTCCCAACTCGAGTAAGACTTTCTTTTTTCCCGCGTTGTTTTTGATCGCCCAGCCGACAGCGGCGCTGCCGGTGAAGCTGATGAGCTTGATGCGCTCGTCGGAAACGAGCAGGCCGGAATCTTCATTCGAGAGCAAGAGCGCGTTAAACCCGCCATCCGGCCATCCCGCTTGCTGAATCACTTCCGCCAAAAGCAGCGTGGTGAGAGGAGTCTCAGGCGCCGGCTTGAGCACCATCGAACATCCGGCCGCAATCGCCGGCGCGACCTTGTGCGCGACAAGATTCAAAGGAAAATTAAACGGAGTGATGCCGGCGATCGGGCCAAGGGGAAACCGTTTGACGATGCCCCAGCGTCCGGCGGTCGACTGCTGCCAATCGAGCGGGAGATATTCGCCGTAGTTGCGAACGGTTTCTTCGGCGGCGATGTTGAAGGTGAAGATGGCGCGATCGACTTCGGTGCGCGCACTCTTGATCGGCTTGCCCGCTTCGAGAGCGATGGTGTGGGCGAACTCTTCTTTGCGATCATGAACGCCGGTCGCGATTTGGCGGAGAACTCGCTGGCGCTCGAATGCAGGCAACCGCCGCGTCGTTCCAAAAGCCTTGACAGCCGCGGCAATTGCCGCTTCGGCGTGTGCGCGGTGCCCGCGGTGGACGTGCGCGATAAGAGCGCCATCGTAGGGCGCCCGCACCTCAACCAAGTCACCCTCTTCCAGCCACTTCCCATCCACAAAAAAACCATGCGTGGCAACCGGAGTCACCGCCGTCTCAACCATGCCTATACCTCTTTCGACCCGTTGTGATTCGTTTGATGATTATAGAGCTTTACGGGAAGCGTAAAAACCAGGTGTCAGGTGTCAGGTGACAGGTCTTTGGAAAAACAACGAGACGCTGACACCTACGATCTGCTTTTGAAGCGGTCATCGACTTCCACCTGGTATCCGGCAACCAACCGGTTGGTTTCATTCGCCATGCCGACCACCGACATCAACTCCTTAAACTGCGCGTCGGTCATACCCTTCTTTTTCGCGGCAGCGGTATGCGAAGCCATGCAGTATTCGCACTGGTTCGTGACCGAGACGGCAACGTAGATCATCTCTTTCGTCAGCGGATCGAGCGCTCCGGGAGCCATGATCTGCTTGATGTCTTCCCATGTTCGCTTAAGCATGACGGGATCGTGCGCGATCGCCTTCCAGAAATTGTTGATCCAGTCGGTCTTGCGCGTAGTCATGATGTCGTCGTAAATAGCCCGGACTTCAGGGCTGGCGTCGGCGTATTCGATAAGGCCAAAGATCGACATGGAACCCTCCCGTGGCTCTCCCGCTCTTCCTACGATACCCAGTCTAGAACTTTGTAGTACGCTCCGGCGAATGGGAGAAACCACGGTTTGCCGTTGTAGAGTCCTAGCGGCGCGCCGGGGAATGGAATCTCCGCGAAAGGATTGTCCTTTTTGCCCTCCGCGATCCACTCCGCCATTTTTTGACCTTGATAGGTCGCCATAGCGACGCCGTGTCCCGCATAGCCGAGAGCGAAATAAACGCCGTCGATTTGCCCCGCGTGCGGCATGATGTCAAAGCAGAAGTCCAGCGTACCGCCCCAGACGTAGTCGACCTTGGTGTCGCGCAACTGCGGAAAGACCTCGATCATTCCCCGCCGCAAAATTTCGGCGCTCTTACCGATCGTCTTGTCGCTCTCCGGGAAAAAAGCGGCGCGGCCGCCAAACAACATACGGTTGTCCGGAGTGAGGCGATAGTAATAGAGATAATTCTTCGAATCGTAAATCTGACGATTGCGCGGACTCAGTTCGCGGGTGAGTGCGTCGGGCAGCACTTCGGTCGTGATAATAAAGGACCCGATGGGGATAACTTTCCTTCGCAGCGCCGGAGTCGCTACGCCTGTATAGCCGCTAGTTCCGACCAGCACGCTGCGAGCCCATATCGCGCCGTGAGAACTATTCAGCCTGAAACCGGGCGCTCCGTTCCGCAACTGGCGCTGAATGTTGTGTACTCGCGTGCGCTCGCAAATCTGCGCTCCAGAGCGCATCGCGGCAGCGGCGAGTCCGGCAACGTAGTGCGCAGGATTAAGGCCAGCGGAAATTTCATCGACCATGCCGCCGTAATAAATGTCCGAACCGATTTCGCTGCGAAGTTGATCGCGGGACACAATTCGCAACCGATGATCGAATTCGCGAGCGATTACTTCAACCTGGCGAGCATAGTCGTCGAAGTGAGCTTGCTTGCAGGCGACTTCGAGATGACCCGTGCGGATAAAATCGCACGCGATGTTTTCTTTTTTGACAATGCATTCGACGGTCTCGATGCTCTCAAGCGAAGCAGCATACATGCGCCGCGTGAGCTCACGTCCGTACTTCGAAATAAGCTGGTTGACGCCCAGCTTCAACCCGGTGAGCACCATGCCGCCGTTGCGCGAACTAGCGCCCCAGCCGATCGTCTCCGCTTCGAGCACGACAACTTTCGCCCCGCGTTTGGCGAGCCCGAGCGCGGCGGACAAACCCGTAAATCCCGCGCCGATGACAGCAACGTCAGCGCTCTCCGGCAGCGGTTGCGCCGGCGGGACCGGCATCTGAACCGTAGTTAGCCAGTAGTTGAATTCCTGCGGCAAGATTTGAGTCTCTTCCTCGTGAACCTCAGTGTCCCTGGCGGTTGCTGCATTTTTCTTTACCACCAAGGACACTAAGGTACACGAAGGAAAAACAAACTACAGCACCGCCGTCTCGTGAATCATTCTTCCTTCTGCGAAGCGAGAAAAGTTCAGCAGCGACGCGTCGATCAAATCCGTCTTTCCAGCCAGAATCAGATCGCTCAGAATTTTTCCCGTGGCGGGCGAGTGCATCACGCCGTGTCCGCTGAAGCCGTTGGCGAAGTAGAAGCCGGCAACTTCGGGCGATTCGCCGAGAATTGGATGGTGGTCCGGAGTCATTTCATAGAGCCCGGCCCAGGCGCGCTTGGGATTGACTGCAATATTTTCGAAGACGGGGACGCGATCGGCGGCGCGCGTCAGAATCTTCTCGATAAAGCTTGGGTCGAGATCGGTTTTGTAGCCGGGCGTTTCTTCGGGATCATTCCACGCCAGCAGGAATCCGCGGCTCTCTGGACGAAAGTGGAAGCCGGTCGACATGTCGATGATCATGGGCGCGGTGTGCGGAAACCGATCAAAAGGCTCGGTTGGAACCAGCATGCGCCGCAATGGCTCGACGGGAACATCGATACCCACCATTTTTGCGATTGAAGCCGCCCACGCTCCCGCACAGTTAACGACCGTACGCGTCGAGACCGCATCGCGCGTGGTTGCGACCGCAAAACTTCCATCGACGTTACGCGCGATTCCAGTGACGCTCGTGTTCTTCCACAACGTGGCACCGTGTTCGCTGGCCCAAGCCATGAAACCGATCATCGCGCTGTAAGGATCGACAAATCCGTCGGTGGAGCAAAAGCTGCCGCCAACAATGTCGTCACCGCGCAACTGAGGAAACCAATTGCGAATCTCATCGCCCGCTATAAGGCGCACATTCTTCAACCCCATCGCAACCTGCTTCTCAAAATTGGCGCGCAGGTAGGCCATGTGCTTTTCATTAGTCGCGCAAAAAAGATACCCCTGCGGGCGGTAATCGCATGGATACCCGAGTCGCTCTTCGAAGCTCGCATAGAACGGGATCGAGTAGAGCGACATCTGAATATTGACCGGCGTCGAAAACTGCGCCCGCACCCCGCCCATGCTTTTGCCCGTAGATCCCTTGCCCTGCGCGCTTTCGCGCTCAATGACGAGGACGTTTCTGCAACCGGCGGCAACCAGATGGCAGGCAATGCTGGAGCCGACAATCCCTCCGCCGACGAGCACGACGTCTGAAGTGTGCATGAGTCCGGAATGCCCTAGGAAGTGGCGGCGGCAAGAAGTACCGCGCCCAGAACATAAACCGCGAACCAGCCGAAGACCACGGCATACGCGGTGCCGCGTTTGACCTTGCTGATACAACTGATGCCGATGGCGGTCAGAATCAGACTCCAAAGGGAGAAAACATCGAACGGAGTCAGCAAGGCGCGCAGGACGGGCGAGCCGTCGGGACCGATGAAATATCCGGGATTGGTAGCTACGGGGTTCCGCAGGTTGAATCCATCGCCGCTTACCCCAGCCAGAAGCGAGAGGATTGCTAACAGCGGTCCAAATATCAGCGGCAGCCTGCTATAGACAATCAAGGCGAACAGAGTTTTGTATTTCAAATCGCCGCTCGCAGCAAACTTGAGCGTCCCAAACAGGAGCGCGGCAAAGACGGCGTAGATTACTAGCGCAATTAGCGGGACGGCGTACGAGATGAATTTAGTAATTGTGGCCTGCCGTTGCATAACCGCTTCGCGCTGATCGGCGGGGATGCGGTCAACGCGTTCAGCCTGCTTTGGTTCCAGCTGGATCAGATTCTCGACCACCTTGCGAAAGCCAACCTTCTGATCGACCACAGAAATAAACGACACGGAAACAATCGCGATGATCAGGAAGGGCGCCCACCAACTGGCATTTCTGCGGAGGTCGGCAAAGCTTTTGCTCGGCGAGAAAAACGTACCGATCAGACGCTGGCCTTCCGAGAGCGCTTCCGGTTGCTGAGACATTTGTACGGGTTGAGAGGGTTGCAGTGGTACGGAGGGATTGGTCGCCATATCGTCTCCAAGAATTTAGGAGGAGATTGTAGTTTCGTTCCGATGGAATGACAACACCATAGCCATAGGATTGCAGAGGTTAGAGGTCAGATTGCAGAAGTGAAAACCGACACGCCGCGAAGTGAAGATTTTACCTCTGCAATCTGACCTCTGACCTCGTGCCTGCACGTCACGAAACAGCCATCTCGGGAGTGGCCGCCAGCAGTTTGCGCGTGTAATCGTGCTGCGGTTGCTGAGTGATTTGTTCTGTCGGGCCGATCTCGACGATCTTGCCGCGATACATCACCGCTATGCGGGTTGAGAGGTAGCGCACCACCGGCATCGAATGCGAGATGAACAAATAGGTTAACCGAAAGTCGCGTTGCAACTGCTGCAGCAGATTCACGATCTGCGCGCCAACGCTTACGTCGAGCGCCGAAACCGGCTCATCGGCGACGATAAACTTCGGCCGCAGCGCGAGTGCGCGCGCAATGCCGATGCGCTGGCGCTGGCCTCCGGAAAATTCATGCGCATAACGGGGCATGGCCGATTCATCCATTCCCACCGACCGCAAAAGTTCACGCACACGCTGTCGTCGCGAATCGCGCCCTTCATTTTCGCCCGCATCCTTGCGGTGGAGGATCAGCGGCTCGGCTATCACGTCCTCGACGCGATAGCGCGGATCGAGCGAACCGAAGGGATCCTGAAATATAATTTGCATGTCGCGGCGAAGGCGGCGTAATTCGGAACCGCTTGCCTTCACCAGATCAGTGCCATCAACCACGATCGCGCCCGAAGTTGGTTCGATGAGGCGGAGAATGAGTCGCCCGAGCGTACTTTTGCCCGATCCGGATTCGCCCACCAGTCCGAGCGTCTCGCCTTCATGAATGTCAAGCGACACATCGTCGACGGCGCGCACCTCGCCTGATCGATGGCCGCCGAAGGGCGATTCGGCAAGATCGAAAATTTTAGTCAGATTGCGGATTTCGACAAGAGCCACGGAGAAAAGATTAGCAGCAGGGCGGCGTGAGCGTCAGTTTTTGTCGCGTCAGTTTTTGTCGTGGCGGCCGCCCAACCACTCTTTAGGCCACGCGATTTGCACCACGATGCAGGTGACCAGGGTTAGAAAAAAACCAGCCAGTTGAGGATGCTCCGGCCAGATCTTCTGCATCAATCCCAACTGCCCCGCCCATAGGCTGAAAGCGGTCGCGATCAAGGTAGCAATCAAGGTGATTTTAAGCGTTCGCATGAGCCTCTCGCCCCTACACAGTATTACGTTCGGCCGCTGAGTTTGTTCCCAACAATTAGCAAGGCCTCCTGCTCATCCGCTCTCATCCCGCAATCATTGGCACTGCCGCCAGCGCCGCTAACATTCCAATCGTACGCGCGCGACTGAAATGCTCGTGCAGAAAAATACGCGCCAGCAAAACCGTGATCGCAGGATAGAGCGAACTGATCACGACCGCGTCATCCAGACGCCCGATCTGCGATGCGCGGATGAAGGCGACGCTGCCGGCGATGTCGAGAACGCCTGCAATGACGGCAATTCCCAAGACTGGCGCGGGCACGGCGCGGAGTTGCCTTCCGAATAGAACGATGGAGGCGGTGACGAGCAAAGAGCCGGCGCGGGAAAAGGCGCCAATCCAGAGGGCGGAGGCGTTGCCGGCCTGATGAGCGCAAAGATAAAATCCGGCGAAGCCAATTCCGGCGAGCACGGCCGTGCCCAAGCCCTCGGGACGTCCGCTGCCAGCCTCGGTGCGTGAGATTAGCCAGACGCCGATGCCCGCGATAATAAAGCCGAGGAGATGACGCCGGCTCGGGAAACCTTCGTAGAAGGCCGAGACCATAGTCGGAATCGCCGCTCCCAAAACCGCCGCTACGGGCGCGACCAACCCCATGTTTCCTTGAGCCAATGCGCGGTAGAACAAGGCCAGACCGAAGCCTCCCATAGCGCCGGCGAGCAGCGACCAGGCTAAGCTGGCGTGTCCGAGAAAAGGTCCGCCGAGGGTCAACGCGAACGCGCCGACGGCGGCCAGGCTGCTGAGATGCACGATGGCCGTAAACAAGAATGCGCTGGCGCGGCGTGCGCCGACTCCGCCGAGAAAATCGCTGGCGCCCCAGACGCCAAACGCAGTCAGGCTATATGCCGCAGGGAGGTATTGGGCTGCGATCGACATCGGAATTTGAGATTAGCACGCGAGGAGAATTTCCAAGCGACGGGCTAGCTAGACAAAATCTCGTCTGGCTGGGGAGTCGACGATAATCGCTCGGCCGTCGGTGAGAGCCTTCACCGAGTGACGAGCATTGCTCGGCACGATGGCCACGATACCCGGTTTCGCAGTCTGGGCCACGCCGTCAATGGTAATTTCAAGTTCGCCCGCGACCACTTCGTAAACTTCTTCCTGAGGATGGAAATGTTCGTGAATGGATGCGCCTTGCACAAAGTCGTAGTGCGCGAAGGTCATGTTAGACGAGTGAAAATAGCGTCCATGCCAGCCGGGCAGGCGCTCGACGACATTGAGTTTACCTGTGTCGACGAAGGGCATAGGCTCTCCGACGGGATCATAGCATTCTGCAACTAACGGTGATCCAGAAACTCCAGCATGGACTTTCTTAAGCTGTTACCGCCTCTGGCTGTGCCTTTCCGGCCAGCAACTGCCGCAGCACATACTGGAGTATGCCGCCATTGGCATAGTAGAGCGCTTCCTGCGGCGTGTCGATGCGCACCGTTGCCTGAAATTCGCGCGCTTGAAATTCCGCGGTCTTGCCGCCTTTGACGCGAACGGTGATCTTGCGGCCGGAGGAAAATTTTTCGACCACATCGCGAATTCCGCTGATCTCGAATACTTCTTCGCCGGTTAGTTTCAGGGTATCGGCATTTTCTCCGGGCAGGAATTGCAGCGGCAGAATGCCCATGCCTACCAGGTTCGAGCGGTGAATGCGCTCGTAGCTTTCCGCGATTACGGCGCGGACGCCTAGCAAGCGCGGGCCTTTGGCGGCCCAGTCGCGCGAACTGCCAGAGCCGTATTCCTTGCCCGCTAGAATCACTAGCGGAATTTTCTCGGCATGATACTTTTCGGATGCTTCGAAGATTGACATCTCCGCGCCATCGGGCAGATGGCGGGTGAATCCGCCTTCGGTGTTTACCATTTTGTTGCGCAGGCGGACGTTGGCGAATGTGCCACGTACCATCACTTCGTGATTGCCGCGGCGCGATCCGTAGGAATTGAAATCGGCGGGCTGCACGCCGTGAGCGATTAGATATTTGCCGGCGGGTCCGTCTTTCTTGATCGAGCCTGCGGGCGAAATGTGGTCGGTGGTGACGCTGTCGCCGAGCACGGCCAGCACGCGCGCCGCCTTGATGTCTTCGACGGGCGATGGCTTGAGCGCCATGTCATCGAAGTACGGCGCCTGTCGGATGTAAGTGGAATCTTTTTCCCAGGCGTAAGTTTCGCCCTTCGGAACGGGCAGCCCGCGCCAGCGTTCATCGCCGGCATAGACCTCGCCGTAACTTTTGCGGAACATCTCGGACGTAATCGCGCTCGCCATCGTCTGCTCGACCTCCTGCTGCGAAGGCCAGATGTCGGCGAGATAGACTGGCTTGCCGTCCTTTCCTTTTCCGATGGGATCTTTGCGCAGATCGGTATCGATGCGGCCGGCGAGCGCGAAGGCCACCACCAGCGGCGGCGACATCAGATAGTTGGCGCGGACTTCGGAGTTGATGCGTCCCTCAAAGTTGCGGTTGCCGGAGAGCACGGAGGCGACGACCAGATTTTTCTCGTCGATCTCTTTCGAAACTTCAACCGGCAGCGGACCCGAGTTTCCGATGCAGGTCGTGCAGCCGTAGCCGACGATGTGAAACTTCAGCTTCTCCAGATACGGCATCAGGCCGGCCTTTTGCAGATAGTCGAGCACTACTTTCGATCCCGGAGCAAGCGAAGTTTTTACCGTGGCCGGAACTTCGAGGCCGCGCTCGACGGCTTTTTTTGCCAGCAGGCCCGCTGCCAGCATCACTGACGGATTCGATGTATTTGTGCAGCTGGTGATGGCTGCGATCACGACGCTGCCATGCTTCAAGGCATGGCCATTGCCGGAAATATGTTCGTGGACGTTGGGATCTTCGACGCCAACGGCGGCGGGATTGCCGCCTTCTTGTTCCCAGCGGCTCACTTGCTTGATAGCGGAGTCTGCGGGAGTCGCGACGGCGGCCTTCGCCTTCGGCTTAATCAACGAGGGCAACGCCTGAGTAAACGATTCGCCTGCCTTCGACAGCACGACGCGATCCTGCGGGCGCTTTGGTCCGGCTAGACTCGATTCGACTGTCGCCAAGTCGAGGCTCAGCAGCTCGGAGTATTCGGCTTCGGGCGTTTTGGCGTCGTGGAAGAGTCCCTGCTCGCGCGCGTAGGCTTCGACTAGCGCAATCTGCTCGTCGCTGCGACCAGTGAGCTTCAGGTAGCGCAGGCTCTCTTTATCGATGGGGAAAATGCCGCAGGTGGCACCGTATTCCGGAGCCATATTCGCAATGGTCGCGCGATCGGCGAGCGGCAGGTCTTGCAGGCCGGGGCCAAAATATTCGACGAACTTGCCGACGACACCGTGCTTGCGCAGCATCTCGGTGATGGTTAGAACAAGGTCGGTCGCGGTAGTGCCCTCGCGGAGACGGCCGGAAAGTTTTACGCCGACGACTAGCGGAATCAGCATGGAGACTGGCTGGCCTAACATCGCGGCCTCGGCCTCGATGCCGCCTACGCCCCAGCCGAGCACGCCGAGTCCATTGACCATGGTCGTATGCGAGTCGGTGCCGACCAGCGTGTCGGGATAGGCGGTGCGCTTTCCGCCTTCTTCGTGAACAAACACTACGCGCGCGAGATACTCAAGATTGACCTGGTGAACGATGCCCGTGTCCGGCGGCACGATCGCAAGATTGCGGAAGCCGGTCTGTCCCCAGCGCAGAAAGGCATAGCGCTCTTTGTTGCGCTGAAACTCAAGCAGCGCATTTACATCGAACGCCTTGGGCGATCCGAATTCATCGACCTGCACCGAGTGGTCGATGACCAGTTCGGCGGGCTGCAGCGGATTTATGAGCCTGGCATCGCCGCCGAGTCGCCTCATGGCATCGCGCATGGCGGCGAGATCGACCACGGCGGGCACGCCGGTGAAATCCTGGAGGAGAACGCGGCTCGGCGTAAAGGCAATTTCCTTCTCCGGCTTTGAATTCTTATTCCAGGCGGCGAGGGCGCGAATCTCATCTTTCGTCACGTTGCGCCCGTCTTCGGTGCGCAGCAGGTTCTCGAGCAGAATACGCAGCGAAAACGGCAGGTGCCGGGTGGAGATCCCTTGCTTGTCGAGAGCGTCGAGGCGGTAGAGTTCGTATTCTTTTTTGCCGACTTTGAAGGTTGCGCGGGCGCCAAAACTATTGGATGACATTCTGACCTTCCTTTATGAGCGTCGGCCCGGGACCGGGCACGATGCGGACTCCAACCTTATAGTGTAATTGGTTTGGCGGGGGCGTGGCGTGATAGGCGTCACTCGCGCCGTTAAGGGTTGGACGGTGAGCGGTTCTCGTTCTGGAGTGGAGGCGCGGGCCGGAATCGGAACAAGGTAGGGTATTGCAAACACTGTAGATAGTTGATTCTATTGCTTGTGTTTGTTGCGTCAGTTGCACATATCTCGGGTAGCTAGCACAAATTAGCGCAGGAATTCTCTCCGTCTACCCCTTCATTTGTTTATCTGCCAGAAGCTCCTTTCTGACGGCAAGCAGCCCTTCTCGCAACGAGGCACGTCGGCGGAGCGTGGCGAGAAAATTAGCTAATTCATAAGTGTCATTCTCTTGAGCATCGGAGTTATCCCCGTTTTCTTCGAACAGGACAAAGACTCTCTCGCTCTTCCGTAGCTCCACGAGTTCCTTAGAACTTTTTTGGCTATCCAACGGCAGCGCGACAACTGCTCTGCCAAATAGTTCTGTAGTTGGAGACGCTTCATTGGGAACCGGTCGAGCCGTGATCGAATCGACGAATTCTCGCTCCGTTTTCCTCGCAAGTTGGCCTACATCGTATGCAGACGACTTTATTTCTAGGATGCCAAGGCAACTGCTGCGCGGCACGAGTTACCATAAGATTTTCCCGTGTCTCAGTGCCCCGCCCGCAAGCGCCGCAAGCTCACAGCATGTAGTTGCGTCCGGTTGGCCCTCCAGTGACCGTTCTGACTTTCTGACGAACTCGCGACAGGCGCCATTAGTCCCGTCCGAAGAAAAATGCCGCGCAGGATAGTCGAATGCCGACTTATATCAGGGCGAAGCCCTTTTTGAAATCGCTCACGTTAGAGACAACAAGAAGATTCCAACGAAGAGAACACCACTGAGATAATATATTGCGACTATCCACCAAAACTCGGTCGAGTCTTCGGCGCGGTAGACCCAACCACCAAATCGTGCCCACGTTTTTCCGGTGTACGTCGAAACCATAGCCCATGAAAATGAGACGACCCCAAGTATCAAGTAAATATATGGCGGCCTTAGAAGAGAGTACC